>NKIE01000333.1:0-835 GCA_002256055.1 Pseudomonas sp. PGPPP3
CGGAGGCGTCCAGCGGGTTGTCGCCGTTCATCACGCGCAGGAAGCCGGCGGCTTGTTCGAAGGTCTTGTCGCCCAGGCGTGGCACTTTCTTCAGTGCTGCGCGGGTCTTGAATGCGCCGTGGGCGTCGCGGTGGGCGACAATGTTCTGCGCCAGCGTCGTGTTGAGGCCGGAGATGCGCGCCAGCAGGGCCACCGAGGCGGTGTTTACATCGACGCCGACGGCGTTCACGCAGTCTTCCACCACCGCGTCCAGGCCACGGGCCAGTTTCAGTTGCGACACGTCATGCTGGTACTGGCCGACGCCGATGGATTTCGGGTCGATCTTCACCAGTTCGGCCAGCGGGTCCTGCAGGCGGCGGGCGATGGACACCGCGCCACGCAGCGACACGTCGAGGTCGGGGAATTCCTTGGCGGCCAGCTCGGAGGCCGAGTACACCGAGGCGCCGGCCTCAGACACCATGACCTTGGTCAGCTTGAGGCTCGGCAGCTGTTTGATCAGGTCGGCGGCCAGTTTGTCAGTCTCGCGGCTGGCGGTGCCGTTGCCAATCGAGATCAGGTCGACCTTATGCTTGGCGCACAACTTGGCCAGGGTCATCAGGGTGCCGTCCCAGTCGTTGCGCGGCGCGTGCGGGTAGACGGTGGCGGTGTCCAGCACTTTGCCGGTGGCATCCACTACCGCCACCTTGCAGCCGGTGCGCAGGCCCGGATCGAGGGCCAGGGTCGCGCGCGGACCGGCCGGCGCGGCCAGCAGCAAGTCGTGCAGGTTGCGGGCGAAGACCATGATCGCTTCGTCTTCGGCGCCTTCGCGCAGCTCGCCGAACAGGTCGGTTTCCAG
>NKIE01000333.1:845-4001 GCA_002256055.1 Pseudomonas sp. PGPPP3
ACCACTTCGCTCAGCCATTTATCTGCTGGGCGGCCCTGGTTGCTGATGCCAAAACGCTCGCCGATCATGCCCTCGCAAGGGTGCATGCTGCCTGGCAGTTCATCGCCGACTTTCAGCGATGCGCTGAGGAAGCCCTCGTTGCGGCCACGGAAGATCGCCAGGGCACGGTGCGACGGTACGCCTTTGAAGCGCTCGTCATGTTCGAAGTAGTCGCGAAACTTCGCCCCTTCTTCTTCCTTGCCGGCCACCAGGCGCGCGCTCAAGGTGGCTTCCTGTTTGAGGAAGTTGCGTAGGCTGGCGAGCAGGGTGGCGTCTTCGGCGAAGCGTTCCATGAGGATGTACTTGGCGCCTTCGAGCACGGCCTTGATGTCGGCGAAGCCTTTTTCGGCGTCGATAAAACGCGCCGCTTCGCTTTCCGGGGCCAGCGATGGGTCGTTGAACAAGGCGTCGGCCAGCTCGCCGAGGCCGGCTTCCAGGGCGATCTGGCCTTTGGTACGGCGCTTCTGCTTGTAGGGCAGGTACAAGTCTTCGAGACGGGTCTTGGTGTCGGCCAGGTTAATCTCGCGGGTCAGCTCGGGGGTCAGCTTGCCTTGCTCGTCGATGCTGGCGAGGATGCTGGCGCGGCGGTCGTCCAGCTCGCGCAGGTAGCGCAGACGTTCTTCCAGGTTGCGCAGCTGGGTGTCGTCGAGGCTGCCGGTGACCTCTTTGCGGTAGCGGGCGATAAAGGGCACGGTGGAGCCTTCATCCAGCAGCGCTACGGCGGCAGCCACCTGTTGCGGGCGTACGCCCAGTTCTTCGGCGATGCGGTTGTTGATGCTGAGCATAGAGACACCTGACGCAAAGTGAACACAGGCAGGCCGGCAGGCCCGTCGCAAAATGGCCGGCATTATACCCAGCGCGGCCGGCTGCGGGGCGCCCTGCACCGGGCAGGACAAATCTGCTAACAATGGACGCCGTACAGGCGGACGGTGGCTGCGCCATAATCGCCTAATCATGAAAGGAGTCGTTATGCCCCCTGAATCGAAAGTTGCTGTTGTCGAAGGCGAAAAAATCCTCATCGTCGATGACGATCCCGGTCTGCGTCGTTTGCTTGAGCGCTTCCTCAGTGAGCAGGGCTACCGCGTGCGCGCGGTGGAGAACACCGAGCAGATGGACCGTATGCTCAGCCGCGAGCTGTTTCACCTGCTGGTGCTCGACCTGATGCTGCCGGGCGAAGATGGCATGGCCGCGTGTAAGCGCCTGCGCGATGGCAACAACCAGATGCCGATCATCATGCTCACCGCCAAGGGCGACGAGGGCAGCCGTATCCAGGGCCTGGAGCAGGGCGCCGATGATTACCTCGGCAAGCCGTTCAACCCGCGTGAATTGCTGGCGCGGATCAAGGCCGTGCTGCGCCGTCAGGCACCGGTGGTGCCGGGTGCGCCGACCAGCGCCGACGAAACTGTCAGCTTCGGTGACTACGTGCTGTTCCTCGCCACCCGCGAGCTGAAGAAGGGCGACGAAGTGCACATGCTCACCACTGGTGAGTTCGCCGTGCTCAAGGCGCTGGTGCAGCACGCCCGCGAGCCATTGACCCGCGACAAGCTGATGAACCTGGCCCGCGGTCGCGAGTGGGATGCCCTGGAGCGCTCCATCGACGTGCAGATCTCCCGTCTGCGCCGACTGATCGAACCGGACCCGTCCAAGCCGCGCTATATCCAGACCGTCTGGGGCGTGGGCTATGTATTCGTGCCGGATGGCAATAAGTAGGCACTGACGCGACGCAACAGTCCTGTTTCCTCCGCTTTTTGTGGTTAGGCATTAATGAAAACCCCGCTGTGGTTCCCGCAAAGCTTCTTCGCCCGCACTTTGCTGCTGGTGTTGGGCGTGGTGCTGTTCTCCAAGGCCCTGACCCTGGTTTATCTGATGATGAACGAGGACATGCTGGTGGACCGCCAGTACAGCCACGGCACGGCGTTGACCCTGCGTGCCTACTGGGCCGCGGATGATAAATCGCGGGTGGCCATCGCCAAGGCGTCGGGGCTGCGCATCGCCCCAGCTGAGAGCGTGCCGGCCGGCGAGCATCATTGGCCCTACAGCGAGGTGTTCGAGCGGCAGATGCAGGACGAGCTGGGCAGCGACACCGAAGTGCGCGTGCGCGTGCAGAGTCCGCCGGCCCTGTGGGTGCGGGCGCCGAGTCTGGGCCCAGAGTGGTTGATCGTGCCGCTGTATCCGCACCCGCTACGTGGCCAGCGGATCTGGAGCGTGCTGGGCTGGTTCCTGGCCATCGGCGTGCTGTCCACCGGCGCTGCCTGGATATTCGTGCGTCAGCTCAGTGCGCCGCTTAAACGCCTGGTATTCGCCGCCCGCCAGCTCGGCCAGGGGCGCAGTGTGCGCCTGCCGGCCAGCGATACACCGAGCGAGATGGCCGAGGTGTACCGCGCCTTTAACCAGATGGCCGAAGATGTTGAGCAGGGCGCCCGCGAGCGTGAGTTGATGCTGGCGGGCGTATCCCACGACCTGCGCACACCGCTGACGCGCCTGCGTTTGGCCTTGGAATTGCTGCACAGCGATGCTGAGCTGACCGAAGACATGGTCCGCGACATCGAAGACATGGACGCGATCCTCGACCAGTTCCTCGCTTTTATCCGCGACGGCCGCGACGAGGCGCCGGAAGAGATCGACCTTGGCGCCCTGATTCACGACGTGGTGGCGCCCTACAACCAGCAGCAGGAGCGCGTGCGCCTGTGTCTGGAGGCCATGCCGCCGCTGCCGTTGCGCCGCGTGTCGATCAAACGCCTGCTGGTCAACCTGATCGAAAACGCGCTGCGTTACGGCGGCCATGGGGTTGAAGTGGCGGCTTACGTGACGGGCAGCTGCGGCGCGCCTTATGTGGTGCTGAGCGTGCTTGATCGCGGCGCTGGCGTCGATCCGGCGGAGCTGGATGCGATCTTCAATCCGTTTATCCGTGGCGACCGTGCCCGTGGTGGCAAAGGCACGGGCCTGGGCCTGGCCATCGTCAAACGCATCGCCGCCCTGCACGGTGGCAGCGTTGAACTGCGCAACCGCTCCGGCGGTGGTATGGAAGCCCGGGTGTGCCTGCCGATTGGCCTGATGCTGCCGCGCGACGCGGTGTGAGTGGTTAGGGCGGGCGCTTAGCCCTTGCCCTTGGTGCGG
>NKIE01000334.1 GCA_002256055.1 Pseudomonas sp. PGPPP3
TTCCGCCGCCAGCGCCAGCATTGCGCTGGAGATGCTCACCGCCGCCAACCAATTTGCCGACAGCGACACCCCACCGTTTGAGGTCGTCAGCGCCTCCCTGGATGGCGCCGACGTCACCTGCCTGGGCGGGCAACGGCTACAGGTGGATGCCGCCCTGGCCGAACTGGCGCACACCGAACTGGTGCTGATTCCGGGCTTTCTGTTCACTCTCAAAGACGCTCTGCCGAGCTTTGCCGGCCATGCACCCTGGCTGCGCCAGCAGCAGGCGCAGGGCACCGTTATCGCGTCCATGTGCACGGCGGCGTTTATGCTCGGCGAAGCGGGCCTGCTGGAGGGCCGCAAGGTCACCACCCACTGGGCTTTTGCCGAGTTGTTTCGCCGACGCTACCCCGAGGCGCAGCTGGATGAGCGGCAAATTCTCTGCGAAGACGATGGCGTGATCAGCAGTGGCGGTGCGAGCGCGGCCATGGACTTGTTGCTGCATTTGATCCGCCGCTTTGCCTCACTGGAACTGGCCCAGCGCTGCAGCAAATACCTGCTGATCGACAACGTGCGCAGCGAGCAATCGGTGTATGTCATGTGGTCGCTGCCGAAGAGCCACGGTGATGGCGACATCCTGCAGGTACAAAATTGGCTGGAGGCGAATTTCGAGCAGCCCATCGTGATTGATGATCTGGCCCAGCGCTTCGGCTTCGGGGTGCGCAATTTCAAGCGCCGCTTCAAGGAGGCCACTGGCTACACGCCGCTGGCCTACCTGCAAACGCTGCGTCTGGAGAAGGCCAAGCAACTGCTCGAAACCACCCGTATGAGCCTGGACAGCATCACCTACACCGTCGGTTACGAGGACAGCAACTCGTTCCGCCGCCTGTTCCTGCAGCGGGTCGGCCTACTGCCAGCGGCGTACCGGAAAAAGTTTCAGGCCGGCGGGCGCTAGGGGCGCAACAACTCACAAACCCACGGTGATCTCGCGCAACTCATCGCCCTCGCGCAGCACAAAGATCGCACTTAGGCCATGGGCCTTGGCCAATTGGCTGCCGCGCTCCACGCCCAGCACCAGCAAGGCGGTGGCCCAGGCATCGGCGTACATGCAGCTGGTGCAGATAACCGACACCGAGGTCAGCGTCGCCACCAGCGGCACGCCGCTGTGCGGGTCCATGGTGTGGGAATGCACGCTGCCATCCCGTTCGCGCCAATGCCGGTAGTCGCCCGAGGTGGCGATTGAGGTGTCGTGCAGCTCCAGCGCGCCGAGCACTTCGCGGCGGCCCTTGAGCGGTTTTTCCAGGGCGACCAACCAGGCGCTTCCGTCGGCTTTAATCCCCGCTGCGCGCATTTCGCCATCGATACCCACCAGGTACGCGTGAATGCCGTGTTGCTCTAGGCAGCGCGCCAACTGATCGACAGCAAAGCCCTTGGCAATACCGTTGAGGTCGAGGCTGATCGCCGCCCGCTTACGCACCGCGCGCCGCGCTACATCCAGCTCCAACGCCGCGCTCGCGCTCGGCTGGCGCGCCGGCAAATACTCGGCCGCAGGCTGCGGACCAAAGCCACAGGCGCTGACCAGCGCACCGACGCCGATATCAAAGGCACCGGCCGACTCCTCACCCATACGCAGCGCTGTGGTCAGCACCCACAACAACTCATCGGGCAAGCTCAACCACTGATCCAGCGGCGCGGCGTTGAGTTGCATCAGTTCGGACGCCGGGTTCCAGGTCGACATCTGCTGGTCGACCCGCTCGACCGCCTGCTGCAGATCAGCCTGGATCGCGGCCTGGTCAATCTCGCCAGCGGCGTAAAACACCGCGCTGTAGCGCGTGCCCATGGTCGCGCCACTAAGGCTGTACCGCTGCAGCGGCAGGGTTTCAGTAGACATCTTCGCGGTACCGCCCTTGCAATCGTAGGTCGTCGACACTGCTGCCCAGTTGCGCCAGCAGAGTTTCCAGCGCAGCCCGTACACCGGCCGCCATGTCCTTGGAGCCGCACACCAGCACCTGAGCGCCCTGGGCAAACAGCCCCTGCAAGGCGCTGGCGTCCTGGCGCAGACGATCCTGCACATACAGCCCCTCGGCGCCCTGGGAGAACGCCAGGCCCAGGTGGGTCAGGCGGCCGTCAGCCAGGTACTCGCTGAGTTCGTCCTCGTAGAGGAAATCCGACTGCGCATTGCGGCCACCCCAGTACAGGTGCAGCGGACGCTGCGTGGCATTCTTGCGCACAAAGCCAATCAGCGGCGCCAGGCCGGTACCAGCGCCAACCAGAATCAGCGGATGCTGACCGGCGCTGGGGCGAAAGTCCGGGTGTGGCTGAATAAAGCCCTCAACGCAGTCGCCCACCTGCAAGCCATGCAGCAACGATGAACAGCGCCCCAGGCCTTGTTTACGCACACAGATCTCCAGGGCGTCATCCTCATTGCTGCTGGCTATCGAGTAATAGCGCGGTGCCTGCCCGCTGCCGGGGCTGATGCCGACCAAATCGCCTGGTGCAAAGCGCACCGCTGGCCGCCACCAAGACGGCTGCGCCGCGTGCACAGCAAAGCGCAGGATGGCCGCCGGCGAATCGCTGTGCTCGCCATACACCTCTTTGCTCAGCAGTTGCAGCTGCTGCAGCGCCACCGTGTTGCGCACCGGCGTGAAGTGCAGATCAAGGCCCAGCGTTTGACCCAGGCGCTGCGCCCAGCCATTGAGCTCGCTGATATCGCCACGGTCGATCTTCTGCAGCGGCAACAGCGCCTGCAGCCCACGTTGCTGCAACTGCTGCTCGACCTGCTCGGCATAGCCGCAAAAATGCTGGAACTGCGCATCACCAAACCCCAGCACCGCCACCTGTAAATCAGCATTCAAGTGGCTGTGTTCGAGGCGTGCGAGAAACGTCCTGGCCGAGTCCGGCGCCTGGCCATCGCCATAGGTGGCAGAGAGAATCAGCAGGCGTTTGGCCTGCGGGTAGCTCGGCTGTAGCTGGTTCATGCTGGCGCTGTGCACACGCATGCCGCTGGCCACCAGTTGGCTGTGCAGCTGCCGAGCATAGGCCCAGGTGCTGCCACTCTGGCTGCCCACCAGCAAAATGGTTTCCGCTTGGGCGGCCGGGGCGTTGTCTGGCAGCAGTCGCGCCAGGCGCTGGCGCCGCCACCAGGCGAGCAGGCCGGAACCACTGAGAAACAGGCAGGCCAGGCTGGTCGCCGCGAGAATCAGCGACCACAGTGGCGAGTGGGCGCCGGTGTGCAACTCATAGAAGGTTTCATACAGGCGACGAGCGAAGCCATAGGACTGATAGCTGATCCACTGGCCGCTGCTGGCATTGACGAAGCCCTCGCCGGTGGCGGTGCGCACGGTGTAGTAATTGGCCGCCTGAGTGTCGCTGGGGAACTCCAGTTCGCGCAGATCGCTCAGATCCAGATGGCGCAGGGCCGAGAGGCTGCCCAGCTCCGCCGCCGGCGCCGCATAGCTGGCCTCGGGGTAAGCCAGATCGGCATCCTGACCGTCGCTGATCCAGCCCTGGCTACTGGCCGCGAGGTAGATCCCACTGCTGGCGAGAATCAGCAACCCCAGCAGCGCCCAACGCGCCACCACGCTGTGCCAATGCGTCAGGCCCTGACCTGGGTTGATCGGCAGTAACAACTGACGCCAGCCGCCAAGACGCCGCGCCAACAACCAGCTGCCTGTCAGGGCCAGCACCAACAGCGCCAACGCCGACAGGCCACTGAGCCAGCGCCCAGCGGAACCGAGCAGCAGCTCGCGGTGCAGATCGCGCACCCAAGACAACACCGCCGACGGCTGATACGGCGCAATCACTGCCGCGCTGGCTGGATCGACAAGCACCACATCGCTGTCAGTCGCAGTGCTGAACGCCACCCGCAGCTCACCGCTGGGCGCCCGTTCGATGCGCTCAATGCCCGGCAGTTGGCGGGCAATCCGCTCGGCGACCACCGCGACAGTCTCACCCTTACCAGGCGTAGCATGCAGGTGCTCAACCAGCCTATTGCCGGATAGCACCAGGCCTCTGGCAGCCG
>NKIE01000335.1 GCA_002256055.1 Pseudomonas sp. PGPPP3
AAAGCTCTTACCGTCGAACTCGGTGAGGTAACTCATCAGCCACTCGTCGATACGGTCGGTCAGCAGCAGGACTTCGATGCCCTTCTTGCGGAACACTTCCAGATGCGGGCTGTTCTTCACCTGTGCGTAGCTTTCGCCAGTGAGGAAGTAAATCTTGTCCTGGCCTTCTTTCATCCGGCCGAGGTAATCGGCCAGGGCAACAGTCTGTTCGCCGCTGGTATCACTGGTGGACGCAAAGCGCAGCAGGCCGGCGATTTTTTCCTTGTTGGCGAAGTCTTCGGCAGGACCTTCCTTGATCACCTGACCAAAGTTCTCCCAGAAGCCCTGGAACTGCTCAGGCTCGTTCTTCGCCAGTTTTTCCAGCATGTCCAACACGACGCGCTTGGTCAGCGCCGACTTCATCGAGTCGATGATCGGGTCTTTCTGCAGGATTTCCCGCGAGACGTTCAGCGACAGGTCGTTGGAGTCGACCACGCCCTTGATAAAGCGAAGGTACAGCGGCAGGAACTCGTCGGCCTGGTCCATGATGAACACGCGCTGCACATACAGCTTCAGGCCACGCGGTGCTTCACGTTGGTACAGGTCGAACGGCGCGCGTGCTGGCACATAGAGCAAGGAGCTGTATTCCAGCTTGCCTTCAACCTTGTTGTGGCTCCAGGACAGCGGGTTTTCGAAGTCATGGGAGACGTGTTTGTAGAACTCCTGATACTCCTCGTCCTTAACCTCGGTACGCGGGCGGGTCCAAAGGGCGCTGGCGCGGTTGACGGTTTCCCACTCCAACTCTGCCGCGACCTCTTCACCGTGCTGCTCTTTCGGCAACTCGATAGGCAGGGCGATATGGTCGGAGTACTTCTTGATGATATTGCGCAGGCGCCAGCCATCGGCGAACTCGTCTTCGCCGCTCTTCAGGTGCAGGACGATGCGCGTGCCGCGGTCAGCTTTCTCAACCGTGGCCACTTCAAATTCGCCCTCGCCCTTGGATGCCCAGTGCACACCTTCACTCGCCGGCAGACCGGCGCGACGGGTGAACACTTCGACCTGGTCGGCGACGATAAAGGCACTGTAGAAGCCTACGCCAAACTGGCCGATCAGGGTCGAGTCCTTCTTCTGGTCACCGGACAGGTTCTTCATGAAGTCGGCGGTGCCAGACTTGGCGATGGTGCCCAGGTGGGCGATCACATCGTCGCGGCTCATGCCGATGCCGTTGTCTTCGAGGGTGACGGTCTTGGCTTCTTTGTCGAAGCTGACGCGAATTTTCAGCGGGTCGCCGCCTTCCAGCAGCTCAGGCTTGGCCAGTGCTTCGAAGCGCAGCTTATCGGCGGCATCCGAGGCGTTGGAGATCAGTTCGCGCAGGAAGATTTCCTTGTTGGAATACAAGGAGTGGATCATGAGGTGCAGCAGTTGCTTAACCTCGGTCTGGAAGCCCAGGGTTTCTTTTTGAGTTTCCACACTCATGGTCATCAAACTCCAATTGGATGGCAGTGGCCGTACCCTTGAGGGTTGCATACAGATGGGGGCAGCCCTATCGATTTCAAGCGCTTACAGAGATTCAGGGCTCCAGCAGTTCAATCTGGGTGACCTCTGCGGGGCGCAGAATATAACTGGCCTCGCCTGGCCCACTGAGCTCACGGCGGATGACGATACGGCCATCGGCATTGATGCCGGAAAATTGACCCTCGGCAGCACGACCTTTCTCGGTCAGCGCACGCATTCGCAGGTTCAGATATTGATCAGGAGCACGCAGCAGCCGCTCAAGGGAAAAACGCACGCGTCGATCAAGGGTGCTGCGATTGCGCGGCGCCTCAACCAGCTTGGCAGCAAGCTGCGCCACGGGTACAGCCAGCGACGCGGGCAGCTGCGGATAGTTATCGCCCTGCACCCTCCAGCCACGAATGGGCGATTTGCTCAAGGTCAGTGCCAAGGGCTGTACCTGGCCGTCAACCACAGCCTCGATCTGCACATCCACCTGTTGCGCCGGCAAATTGAGAGGCGGTAACAGGCGCACGGAGACATTGCGGCTGACATAGCGGCGCTGCAGGTAATCCTCCAGCACATACACCAGGGTGTCGCGAGAGTCGAAACGGGTATCGACAGTACCCTCGCGATAACGCAAGCGATCGGTAAAGAGTTCGAGCTTGCCGCTCAAGGCCGTTCGGTATTGTGGCGGCAGAATCAAATGAAATTCGCCGCTCATTTTATTCGGTGCCAGCGGCTGCAGATTGAGGTGCAAGGTGTAGCCCTGGCTCAACCGTCGGGCTTCAGGCAAATCTTGTTCGGGCTGCAACCAGCTGATTTCGATTTCCGGCAGCGGAGCGCTGTCACCAGGGAGGATATCCAGACGTAGCTCACCGGTAGGGACACGCGGCAGGCGAATATTGACTTCGCGCCGGGCAAAAAAATCTTCGCCCTCACGCAGGCTCAGGACGCCATCAATCAATTCTGCCTGCTGTGGCGCGAAGGCTTCACCATGCAGTTGGCCGCGCAATTCGATGGCCAGCTCCTTGGGTGCCTGCTGGTCCGGCTCGAGCCAGCGCAGACTGAGAATGGCGTGCAAGCGCTCGGGGTCGTGATTGGCCAGCAATACCAGCCCAATCACCAGCGGGATAAAGCCCAAACTGCCAAGCACGACGGCTTTGCGCGCAGTGCGCCAGTGGCGCACTACGTAAAGCAAGGTCAGCGGTGGAAACAACCTACCCAAGCCCCAGAACAAGCTACTGCCAAATGCCAGCGTCACCACCCAAACCAGGCCGAAGACAATCAGCAGCAAGCCGCCGAGGATCAGTAACGCATCCATCCAGAATTCCTTGAGAGTGACGCTGGGCTTATTCCATTGGTCGAACCGTAGCGCTTAAGGCTCATCCACCTTGAAGTGTGCTCGCGCGGTGGCAATCGGTTCTGTTTGCGTGGTTTGCCAGGCAGTAATGGCCACGTTGGCGACTCGCCGCCCCTGGCGCCAGACCTGACATTGCACATAGGTGTCACGATAATGGCCAGCGCGCAGGTAATCTATCGAGAAGTCGATGATTTTCGGCATATGTGGAATGCCCATGAACATCAGCAAATGCAACATCGCTGAATGCTCCATGAAGCCGGCAATCACACCACCATGGATGGCCGGCAGGATCGGGTTGCCGATGGTGTCCTTGTTCGCGGGCAGGCGAAAGACCATATCGTCGCCCAGACGCAGACACTCGATGCCAATCAGCTTGGCGTAGGGGATCAGGCTCAGCAGCGAGTCGTAGTCATTCTTCTCATGGGCTTCGCGCACCAGCGCATTCAAATTCAACTGGCTCATGCGCTAACTCCCGAAGCAGGCGCTTTGAACGCCTGGTTGGCCTCAGCGCCCTTGCCCATCCGCATAAAGGTGCCGACCACGTGGGCGATGGGCTGCTGCGGGTCGTCCTGGTACGCGTAACCACGGGTAAAAATGATATTGGGAGTCACCCGATAACACTCGGCGAACCCGTATACATCTTTATTAGGCTCGGCCGGACGCATGTAATCGATGCGCAAGTCGATGGTTGGACAGACTTCGAACTCCGGCAATACACAGACGGTGGAAATCCCGCATGTGGTATCCATCAAGGTGGTAATAGCCCCACCGTGGATCACCCCAGTTTCCGGATTACCGATGATCTGCGTGCTGTACGGCAGGCACAGGGTCAAGCCAGCAGGCGTTACCCCATGTACCCGCATGCCCAGCACCTGACAGTGACGCAGGGCGCTCAAAAAACGCTGCGCCCGCTCAAGCATGAGGCTGTCACTCATTGATCCAACTTCCTAAGGCAAAAACAAGGCGCGAATCATACCCGCTAGCGGAGCCTGGACACAGGCTACGCAGCAGATGACAGACGCATGCTTAGTCGATTTTTTCTTTATGGGTTTCAGACTCTGGCGTCGGCGTGTACCCCATCACCGCGAGCACATCGGAGTGAAATTCGCGCTGATACAGCACCAACACCACTCCTGCA
>NKIE01000336.1 GCA_002256055.1 Pseudomonas sp. PGPPP3
GGGCGCGGGCGTGTTCCACCGAGCGCAAGCGCAGGGGTTGTCCGCGCTCGTCACGGAGCAGTTTTGGTTGGCCGTCGAGGCGGATTTCCAGGAGGTAGATGCCGCCTTCGATGGAGATCAGGTTGAGCTCCTCGACCTGGCCGTGCTGGGCAAGCAGAAGTAACTGCGGCAGATTCATGGGGGTGTACCGCTTGGATTAAGTTGTACAAAAATAGGTGTAAATTTAATCCTTGTATAGGTTTATCGCGTTGCGTGGCTCTCCGGCGTTGCGCTGCGTGGCCTGTGGACAGGCTGCTGGTGACTGCTTAGCCTTGCCAGATCTGCGTGTTTGCGGGTGACGATCAGGGAGGATTAAGGCGATGACATTGACTCACCGGCCAGTGGCTGAGCAGGACCTGGCGGCGATTTGTGCGTTTACCCAAAGCCCGGCCGAGCTTTTTTATTGTTTCCCCAAGGCGGATTTCCCGCTGACCCCTGGGCAATTGCAGGCGGCCATCGACCAGCGCAGCGACTCGACGGTGGTGCTGCTGGAGGGCGCGGTGGTGGCGTTTGCCAACTTCTATCGCTGGGAAATCGGCGGTGTCTGCGCCATCGGCAACGTCATGGTGGCGCCGGCGGCTCGCGGGCGAGGTGTGGCGCGCTATTTGATCGAGCAGATGCTGGCTCGCGCCTTTACCCACCATCAGGCCTGTGAAGTTCAGGTGTCCTGCTTCAACCAGAACGTCGCCGGCTTACTGCTGTATCCGCAGTTGGGCTTTGTGCCCTGTGGCGTGGAAGAGCGCGCCGGGAAAAGTGGCGAGCGCTTGGCGTTGATCCATTTTCAGCGAGGCGCGGCTGCGCTCAGTCGCTTGCCTGCAGGTAGCGCTTGCTGAGTTCGGCACCTTGGTGCTGGCGTTGTTCGCGCAGGGCCTGCCAGAAACGCTGGGCCAGTTCGGGATGCTGGTCAGTGAAGCGGTGTGACAGCGGCAAATACCAGTCGGCTTGAAGCAATGGAATGGGCAGGGTCTTCAAGTTGGACTGCAGGCCTAGCTCGCGGATGTGGGTGGTGCCGATCTGGCGTTCGATGACGTAGCCATCCAGGCGACCCAAGGCTACCAATTTCAAAGATTTCTCTGCACTCAAACTAGCGCTGGCCAACACGCCAAGCTCTTGCAGGCGCTGGCTGGCGATATAGCCCAGAGGCGCGCTGAGGCCATACTGCAAGCCGCTGAATCGTTGGCCATCCCACTGCAAAGGGCTGCCGATACGGGTGATGATCGGGTACTCGACTTGCCAGAGTCGATATTCGCGGTTTACCGGTTTTCCATGTTCGGCATCGCGTCCGGGGAACAGGCCCCAGGCATCGCGATCAGCCTGCCAGATGGCAGCAAAGATGCCATCGCTCTGACCGCTTTGTAGTTGCAGGATGCAGCGCTTCCAAGGCTGACGCTGAAACTCGAGGGGCAGATCAAGCTGTTGGGCTGCCGATTTGACCAGCTCCAGAAGGAGGCCAGGGGTTGCTGACTGATGGTCGCCAATAAAGGGTGGTGCGTCTTCCGCTTCGTAGCAGATACGTAACGCAGCCTGCTCAGCCAGCGCCGGTATGGGTAGCAGGGTTAGGAGCAAGGCCAGCAATAACGATGGGCGCATGGGAAAACTCATCAGGCGCTCGGGCGTCAGCCGAGGGAGATACTTGTTGATCGTGCGGTCAGTCTATCCGGCGCTGCCGTGGGCGTCAGCCTAAAAGCCGGATATTTCCTGTGACTTTAGCTGGGTGCGCAAGGCTTGCATCTCGGGGTGCAGGAAGAACGCCTGTAGCTGTTTAGCGCGTCGGGCGCTGATGCCCAGTTCGGCCTGCCACTGCTGGGCATTGCGGGCGGCCAGGCTGGTCCAGTCGGCGGGCAGGCGCGCCGGATTGTCGAGGGGTAGGCCGAGGGCGCGCAGCCAGGCGGCAAAGGGTTTTGCCCGCGCGCTTTGCAGGCTCTGGTGCAACTGGCGGGCGCTGCGCGCGCCAAAGCCGGGGATGTTGGCCAGTTGCTCTTCTTTCAGGTTCAGCCAGTCGAGCAAATCATGCAGTTGCCCGCTGGCGAGCAGTTTGTCCCAGGTGCCGGGACCGACGCCGGGCATGGCCAAGCCGTGTGGGCCGCTGAGCCAGACCAGACGCGCACGAAACTGGCTGGCGCAGGCCGGCGTGAATTGCCAGCAGCTCAGGGCGTGGTAGTCGGCCGGGTTGGGCACGCTGACGTTGTCACGCTGCGGATTGCGCCAGAACACCCGCTCGACATGGGGAATGCTCAGACCGGCGAGGCTGAGCACTAGTTGGTCGCCGGGGCGGATGTCCAGGGCTTGCCAGCGTGGCAGTGAGCCGAGGCTTACGCGGCTGATGCGTCGGTCATCCAGGCGCAGCGGCTGTAGCTGCAAGAGCGGGGTAATTCGCCCGGTGCGGCCGATCGTGAACTGCACTCGGCGTACCGTCGCCAGGCCTTGGCGCAGTGGGTATTTCCACGCGGCGGCCCAGTTCGGCTGGCTGGCGTGCCAGTGTTCGGCCGCAGGTCGGCTGCTTTGTTTGAGCACCACGCCGTCGCTGGCAAACGGCAGCGCCTGGCGATACCAGCGCTCACGCCAGGCCTGGGCCTGTTGGAAATCGCTGATCGGCTGGCTGAAGGCTTGAGTGTCTGCAAAACCCAGGGCGCTGAGCCCTGCCAGACGCTCGCTCATTGACGCAGGGCCGGCAGGCCAGTCCCAGATAAACACGCCGATCTGCGCGGCATCCTCGGCGCTCAGGGTGGTGCGTGCCAGCCAGCCGGCCACCTTGCTGCGCCCCCCGAGGCTACCGGCGTTGGCCTGGATATGCTGCGGCAGGCGCCAGTACAGCTCGCCCTGCAGGACCAGGCTGCCGCGACTCGGCAGGGTGCGCGCCAACGCTGGAATGTGCCGGGCGTTGCGCGTCCAGTCCTGGCCGCGCTCACTATCGCCACGGCTGATGGCCTGCTGCAAGCGGCCATCGACAAACACCAGGGTTACCGCCACGCCGTCGACCTTGGGCTGCACCCAGGCGTCCTGACGGTTCTTGAGCCAGGCGCGCACCGCCGTTGCATCGGCCAGTTTGTCCAGGCCGGTCTGGGCGATCGGATGTTGCAGCGGGCCGCCACTGCTGGCCAGTGGGTTGGTTGCAGCATTGGTTGGGTTTAGGCAAGCGCGCAGGTCGTGTAATTGCTGGCGCGCCTGGTCATACAGCTCGTCGGCCACTAAGGCCACCCCCTGGCGGTGGTAGGCGTCGTCCCATTGGGCGATTTGCGTGCTGCGCCGGGCCAGTTCGGCTTGTGCTTGAGCAGCGGGCCAATCGGGGCAGTTGGCAGCGAGGGCGGCGGGGGACAGCAGCGTAAAACTGAGGGCCAGTTGGCGCAGCATCGGGAGCATCCTTGCTCAATGGGCGATGCATGCAGCCTAGCGGTTCGCGGTTTTTTTGCCGGAGGGATCGGCCAGACAAGAAAAAGCCCCGCACAGGGCGGGGCTTGTGTCGAGCAACGCTGGGCTTACAAACCGGCAGCGGCGCGCAGATCGGCGGCCTTGTCGGTTTTTTCCCAGGTGAAGGTGGTGAAGGTATCGTTGCCCACGGTGACTTGCTCCGGAGTGCGGCCGAAGTGACCGTAGGCCGCGGTGGCCTGGTACATCGGGTGCAGCAGGTCGAGCATCTTGGTGATGGCGTAGGGGCGCAAGTCGAAGACTTCACGCACCAGCTTGATGATGGTGTCTTCGCTGACCTTGTTGGTGCCGAAGGTGTTGATCGAGATCGAGGTCGGTTGGGCCACGCCGATGGCGTAGGAGACCTGGATTTCGCAGCGCTCTGCCAGGCCTGCGGCGACGATGTTCTTGGCCACGTAACGACCGGCGTAGGCGGCCGAACGGTCAACCTTGGATGGATCCTTGCCGGAGAACGCGCCGCCACCGTGACGGGCCATGCCGCCGTAGCTGTCGACGATGATTTTACGCCCGGTCAGGCCGCAGTCGCCC
>NKIE01000337.1 GCA_002256055.1 Pseudomonas sp. PGPPP3
AGCTTGCGCCTTGACCAGACCGGAGCCCGGCACCACCAGCGCCTGCTTGATGGTGCTGGCAACCTTGCGGCCCTTGGCCACGTCGGCGGCGGCGCGCAAATCTTCGATCCGCGAGTTGGTGCAGGAACCGATAAACACCCGGTCCAGCTGAATCGAGGTGATCGCCTGATTGGCCGTCAAGCCCATGTATTTCAGTGCGCGCTCAATCGAACCACGCTTGACCGGGTCGGCCTCGGCCGCCGGGTCCGGCACCTGCGCATCCACCGGCAAGACCATCTCAGGCGACGTGCCCCAGGTCACTTGCGGCTTGATCTGCGCGGCGTCCAGTTCAACCACAGTGTCGAAGTGCGCATCGGCATCGGACACCAGGTCAGCCCAGGCCGCCACGGCCTTGTCCCAATCCTCACCCTTCGGCGCAAAGGTGCGACCTTTGACGTAGGCGATGGTTTTTTCGTCCGCGGCTACCACACCGACACGGGCACCGGCTTCGATGGCCATGTTGCACAGGGTCATGCGGCCTTCCATCGACAGCTCGCGAATCGCGCTGCCGGCAAACTCAAGCGCATGACCGTTGCCACCTGCGGTACCGATCTTGCCGATGATGGCCAGGACCACGTCTTTAGCGGTCACGCCGAACGGCAACTGGCCTTCGACGCGCACTTGCATGTTCTTCATTTTCTTGGCGACCAGGCACTGAGTGGCGAGCACGTGCTCGACCTCCGAGGTACCGATGCCATGGGCCAGCGCGCCGAACGCGCCGTGGGTCGAGGTGTGCGAGTCGCCACAGACCACGGTCATCCCTGGCAAGGTCGCGCCCTGCTCCGGGCCAACCACGTGAACGATGCCCTGACGGCTGTCGTTCATTTTGAATTCGAGGATGCCAAAGTCATCGCAGTTCTCGTCGAGGGTCTGCACCTGCAGGCGCGACACTTCATCGGCGATGGCCTCCAGGCCGCCCTGGCGCTCGGCCTTGGTGGTCGGCACGTTGTGGTCCGGGGTGGCGATGTTGGCGTCGATACGCCATGGCTGGCGGCTGGCCAGACGCAGCCCTTCAAAGGCCTGCGGCGAGGTCACTTCGTGGAGAATGTGCCGGTCGATATAGATCAGCGACGAACCATCATCGCGACGTTTTACCTCGTGCGCATCCCAGAGCTTGTCGTACAGCGTTTTGCCGGCCATGGGTCAATCCTCATCATCAGGCGTGGTCTGTTCAGGGGCGGCTCACACACTCACCCCTGGCTATACCGCAAATGCTATGACCTCAAGCAAAATAACTCAAATTCATTCTTTTTATACTTTGGATAACCAACAGGAATAGCTTTAAGCTGACGCTATAACCACTTGGCGAAACACCCCTCTTACACCGGAGCGCCCATGGACCTGGCCAGCCTGAATGCCTTTATCGCCATTGCCGAAACCGGTAGTTTCTCCCTGGCTGGCGAGCGCCTGCATCTGACCCAACCGGCTATCAGCAAACGCATCGCCGGCCTGGAACAACAATTGAAGGTGCGCCTGTTCGATCGCCTCGGCCGCGAGATCAACCTCACCGAGGCCGGCCGAGCGCTGCTGCCCCGTGCTTATCAGATTCTCGGTGTGCTGGACGACACCCGCCGCGCCCTGAGCAATCTCAATGGCGAAGTAACCGGACGCCTGACCCTGGCCACCAGCCACCACATCGGCCTGCACCGTCTGCCGCCGTTGCTGCGCGCCTTTACCCGCGCCCACCCCCAGGTGGCGCTGGATATTCAGTTTCTGGATTCTGAGGTGGCCTATGAAGAAGTGCTGCATGGCCGCGCAGAGTTGGCGGTGATCACCCTGGCCCCCGAAACCCGCGAACCGGTGCGCGCCGTGGGCGTGTGGGACGACCCACTGGACTTTGTCGCCGCGCCCGAGCACCCGCTGGCCTGCATAGGCCCGGTCACCCTGGCCGACGTCGCCCGCCACCCGGCGGTCTTTCCCGGCGGCAACACCTTCACCCACCATATCGTCCGCCGGCTATTCGAGGCCGAGGGGCTGACACCCAATATCGGTATGAGCACCAACTACCTGGAAACCATCAAGATGATGGTGTCGATCGGCCTGGCCTGGAGCGTACTACCGCGCACCATGCTCGATGAGCAAGTGGCGCGCCTGCCCTTGGCCGGCATCCAGTTACACCGTCGCCTGGGCTATATCCTGCACAGCGAACGCACCCTCTCGAATGCAGCCAAAGCCTTTATGGCCCTGCTCGACGCGCAGGCCGACCTTGCACCGACAGAGGGCAACCGGCTACCTTCAATGACAAAAAAAGAACAACAAGGTTAACCGCCGGCAAGCACGCCCGCCGAACCGCAGCTAACCAGTGGACAGCCCCTGCATGAGCACACTTGACCCGCACCGCGAACCCGCCAGCCCTGATGAAGCCCTTCGCGCCAGTGAGGACAAGTTTGCCAAAGCATTTCGCACCACGCCCGACACCATGGTCATCACTGACCGTGCCAGCGGCGTATTTATTGAGGTCAACCCCGCTTTCGAGCGCCAATTTGGCTGGAGCCAGAGCGAAGCCGCCGGACGCACCTCCACCGACCTGAATATCTGGACCTGCCCTGCCGACCGCCAGCGCATGCTCAATGCACTGGCCATCAATGGCCGCCTGGACAGCCTGGAAGTCGAACTGCACCACCGCGACGGCCACACCAGCATCAACCTGTTGTATGGCGCTGAGTGCCAGATCGACGGCAATACCTGCCTGATTCTGACTGTGCGTGACGTCACCCGCCAACGGCGCCAGGAACAAGCCCTGCAGGACAGCCAGGAGCGCCTCAGCCTGGCCCTGGAAAGCGCCGAGCTAGGCCTCTGGGACTGGCAGCTACGCAGCGATCAGATCTACGCCTCGGCCCGCGCCAGCAAACTCCACGGACTCGCAGAACAGCCCTATGACGGGCCGATTGGCGACTTCTTTCAGTTCATCCCGGAGGGCGAACAACGACGGGCGCTGGTGATCTTCCGGCAGCTGCGCGATGGCCAACGTGACGACTTCCGCATCACCTACCACGCGTGCAATGCCGATGGCAGCACCCGTTACCTGGAGAGCACCGCCAAACTCTATCGCGACAGCAACGGCCAGCCGCTGCGCATGACGGGGGTCCTGCACGACATCACCACCCGCACCCTGCGCGAACAGGCACTGGCCACCTCCGAGGAGAAATTCGTCACCCTGTTTCAAGCCAGCACCGAGCCGGTGTGCCTGACGTGCCTGCGCGACGGAACATTCTTGGAGGTGAGCCCCAGTTTTACCCAGGTGTTCGGTTGGCAAGCAGATGAAGTGGTGGGCAAAACCTCAGAGCAACTTAACCTCTGGCTCGATCGCAACGTGCGCAACCAACTGCTTGCTACCACGACCCATGAGCAACGCCTAGATAACGCACGCGCCCAGTTTCGCAGTAAGGATGGCCAGATCCTGACCTGCATGGTTTCCGCCCGAGTCATCAAAATGGGCGACGAAGACTGCCTGGCTACCACCTTCCGCGACGAGACTGCACGGGAACTCACCGAACGCGCGCGCCAGCTCAGCGAAGAGAAATTCACCAAGGCCTTCCACGGCTCCCCTGATGCCATCACCATCACCGAGCGCAAAAGCTCGCGCTACCTGGAAGTCAACGAAGGCTTCACCCGCCTGACCGGCTACCGTAGCGAGGATGTCCTGGGCCATACCGCCCTGGAAATCAATATCTGGGCCGAACCCAGCCAGCGGCAAACCCTGCTGGACACCATCACCCGCGATGGCTTCGTGCGTAACCAGGAAATGCTGGTGCGCAACCACAGTGGCGACCTGCTCACGGTGCAAGTCTCGGTGCAACCGATCAGCATCGACCAGCAGGACTGCTTGTTACTGATCGCCCGCGACATCAGCGACCTCAAGCAAGCACAGGCACAGATCCAGCACCTGGCCTACCACGACTCTCTGACCAACCTACCCAATCGCGCCC
>NKIE01000338.1 GCA_002256055.1 Pseudomonas sp. PGPPP3
GCGGTGAGTACAGCGATGGAAGGGGTTGGTCATTGCCAGCGCTGTCGTACCTTGTGTGAAGATCCACTGTGCCCGCAGTGCGACGATCCGCGCCGAGATGATTCTGTGCTGTGTGTGGTGGAAGGACCGTTGGATGTGTTTGCCGTGGAGCAGACCGGCTATCGCGGTCGTTACTTCGTACTCAAGGGCCATTTGTCGCCGCTCGATGGCCTCGGTCCCGAGGCTATCGGAATTCCTGAGCTGCTGGCGCGCATCAACGAAGCAGCGTTCAGCGAGATCATCCTGGCCACCAACCCGACTGTCGAAGGCGAGGCCACGGCTCACTACATCGCGCAGATGCTGGCCGGCCACGGTTTATCCCTGACCCGCATCGCCCATGGCGTGCCCTTGGGGGGCGAGCTGGAAATGGTCGACGGTGGCACCCTGGCCCACGCGCTGTCTGGCCGCCGGCCCATGGGCACCTGAAGCCCATCGTGCCGTGGCTGGAACGGCGGCAGTGATGGCATAAATAGCGTCTTGAATACCAAGCAAGCGCTTGGTAAGGTCTGGCTATCTCGGCTGGAGCCTGCTCATGTCTGTTTATCAAGAATATTTCGACGCAAACCATCAACTGCTGCGCGACTCGGTACGCCGCTTCGTCGAGCGAGAGATCCTGCCTTTCGTGGCCGAGTGGGAAGAGGCGGAAAGCTTCCCTCGCGAGCTGTATGCCAAGGCCGGCGCCGCCGGCATCCTCGGCATCGGTTACCCCGAGCAGTTTGGTGGCAGCCACGAGGGCGACCTGTTCGCCAAGGTGGCGGTCAGCGAAGAGCTGATGCGTTGCGGCTCCGGTGGCCTGGTGGCTGGGCTGGGCTCGCTGGATATCGGCCTGCCGCCGGTTCTCAAGTGGGCTAAGCCGGCGGTGCGTGATAGTGTGGTGCCGCAGGTGCTAAGTGGCGAGAAGATCATGGCCTTGGCCGTCACCGAGCCCAGCGGCGGCTCCGATGTGGCCAACCTCAAGACCCGTGCGGTGAAGGAGGGCGATTACTACCGCGTCAGCGGCAGCAAGACCTTTATCACCAGCGGCGTGCGCGCCGACTACTACACCGTGGCAGTACGCACCGGTGGTGATGGCTTCGGCGGGGTTAGCCTGCTGCTGATCGAAAAGGGCACCCCAGGCTTCACCGTTGGCCGCTCACTGAAGAAGATGGGCTGGTGGGCGTCAGACACCGCCGAGTTGTTCTTCGATGATTGTATGGTGCCGGTGGAGAATCTGATCGGCGTCGAGAACATGGGCTTTGCCGGGATCATGGCCAATTTCCAGAGCGAGCGGCTGTCGCTGGCGATCATGGCCAACATGACCTCTCAGCTGGCGCTGGAAGAGTCGATGAAATGGGCCAAGGAGCGCGAAGCGTTCGGCAAGCCAATCGGCAAATTCCAGGTGCTCAAGCACCGCCTGGCCGAGATGGCGACCCAGCTGGAAGTCTCCCGCGAGTTCACCTACCGCCAGGCGGCAAAAATGGCCGTAGGCAAGAGCGTGATCAAGGAAATCTCTATGGCCAAGAACTTCGCCACCGACGTCTCCGATCGCATCACCTACGACGCTACACAGATCCTCGGTGGTATGGGCTTTATGCGCGAAAGCCTGGTGGAACGGCTGTACCGTGACAACCGCATCCTCTCGATTGGCGGCGGCACCCGGGAAGTGATGAACGAAATCATCAGTAAGCAGCTCGGCCTCTGACACTGGCGGCGTAACAACTGAGAATTCCAAGGCCCGGGTTACCGGGCCTTGTCGTTTTCGCGGGAGCGAAATGGCCAATGGACTGCCAGACTGAGGTGGAATTGCTTGGCCCGCATTGATGTGTTGTTCTGATCACATTGTTGACTGGGTTCTATCTGCACCGGGAAGTCATTGGCTGATGCATATGGAGATGGGAGTCCGTCGTGAGACTTGCGAAATTTAGTAACCTGCTGACATGGCTGGTGGTGGGCCTACTTATGGCAGCGTGTGCCAGTGTCTGGCTGGCCTTTACCTTGAGCCAAGATTACCGCGCAGAAATGACCCGCCTGCACCAGGCCAGCGAAACCATCAGCAGCCTTCAGCTGGGCAGTCACACCTTGACCCTGGCGGTGCGCAACTATGTCGCCACTACAGATGAGCGTTATTACCAGACCTACCTAGACGAAAAAAGCAGCGGCCGCAGCTATGACAAGGCCTTGGAGCAGCTACTGGCGCAACCGCTAACAAGCATGGATGTAGCGCTGCTGTTGGAATCGCAAAATCAATCGCAGCGCTTGGCGCAGTTGCAGATGCAGGCCTTTGACGCCGCACGCGAAGGTGACTGGGCGCAGGCCGTCGAGTTGGTGTTCGGCGCCCCTTATCAGCAAACCATGCTGGCGATTATCGAGCCGCTGGAAAAACTAGAGAAAATACTGCACAGCGAAGGCAGCGCCCGCATTGAGGGTCTGCAGCAGCAGCTCACCCGCGCCACCATAATAGCTGTCGCTCTGATGCTCATCAGCCTGCTGCTGGTCCTGCTGGTACTGCGTAGTTTTTACCATCGTCGGGTACTGCAACCGATGCTAGCACTGACCCAGAACACTCACCAGTTGCTCGCCGGCAAGCGCAATATTCGCTATGCCAAGGTCGATGAAGTCTCTGAAATCGGCGACTTGAGCCGGGCATTACGTCGCTACGGCGATGTTATTCGCGAGCTGGAGATCGAGCGACGCCGGTTCAGCGAGTCAGATGCCTGGTATCGACAGATCATTGAGTTCGCCCCGGATGGCATGCTGGTGGTGGATGCAGAAGGCCAAATTCTGATTGCCAACCCCAAGGCCCATGAGCAATTTGCTTACCCGCCCGGCAGCCTGATCGGCATGGCGATTGATCAGCTGGTACCAACGCGCATTCGCCAGCAACACGCCGACATGCGCAAACGCTTCATGGCCGGCACGGGCCATCGTGCCATGGACAGGGTTAACGGCGACTTTAGTGCGGTCGATAGCCGTGGTCGCGAGTTTCCTGTTGAGTTGGGGCTGACTCGCTTGCCCCTGGTCGAAGGCCGTCCGGCATGCGCCTGCGTCACCGTGCGCGATATCACCGAACGCAAGCACTACGAGCAAACCATTGCCGAACAGCTGGAGTTTCAGCGCGTGTTGCTCGACACCTTGCCTTACCCGGTGTTTTTCAAGGATGCCGAGGCCCATTACCTGGGCTTCAATCAGGCGTTCCTCGATGTGTTTGACGTGCGCCGTGAAGACCTGATCGGCAAGACGGTATTGGAATTCTTGCAGCTGCCCATTGAGGATCGGCCGCGCTATCAGCAGGCCAACGAGAAAATCTTGCGCGAAGGTGGTTTGCACACCAGCGAAATGCGCATTCCAGGACCTGATGGCGAGATGCACCCAGCCATTTACTGCTTGTCCGGTTACCCTGGCCGTGATGGCAAGATCGCCGGGCTGGTCGGTACGCTGATTGATATTTCAGCGCAAAAGGCCGCCGAGCAAGCAATGAGCCAGGCCAAGGAACTGGCAGAGGAGGCCACACGCCTCAAGTCGGACTTTCTCGCCAACATGAGCCACGAAATTCGCACGCCGATGAATGTAATCATGGGCATGGCCCACCTGGCGCTGGACAGCGAGCAGGACAAACGTCAGCGCAATTACCTGGAGAAGATTTCCAGCGCGGCTCAGGGACTGCTGGGGATCATTAACGACATCCTTGACTTCTCCAAGATCGAAGCCGGCAAGCTCCAGGTCGAGGCAACCGAGTTTTACCTGGAGGATGTACTCGACAGCCTGGTTGATTTGGCCACTCTCAAGGCGCAGGAAAAAGGCCTGGAGCTGCTGTTTGATATCAGTACCGATGTGCCTACCAGCTTGGGCGGCGATCCCCTGCGATTGGGGCAAATTCTCAATAATCTTGTAAGCAACGCACTTAAATTCACCGAACGGGGTGAGATCACAGTA
>NKIE01000339.1:0-3153 GCA_002256055.1 Pseudomonas sp. PGPPP3
GGCGTGAGTGGGAAGAGGCGTTGTTTCACCTGTTCAACCGCTTGCGCGACAGTGGTCGGCGTCTGTTGTTGTCGGCGAACTGCTCGCCAAGAGAATTGCCGGTTGGTCTGCCGGACCTGCAATCGCGACTGACCCTGGCGCTGGTATTTCAGCTGCAGTCGTTGTCCGATGAAGACAAGCTCAGGGCTCTACAGCTGCGTGCTTCACGCCGCGGTCTGCAGCTGTCAGACGAAGTCGGGCGTTTCATCCTGACCCGCGGCACTCGCAGCATGAGTGCCCTGTTCGAGTTGCTCGAACGCCTCGATCAGGCTTCCCTGCAAGCCCAGCGCAAGCTGACTATTCCCTTTCTGAAAGCCACCCTCGGCTGGTAGCTGCTGCCCCTGCAAGCGCAGGGGAGAGCTTTGAGCGCTGTCAGAGTTCGCCGGCGAGGATGCGGTCGTACTGAAAGCGCCAGCGGGTGTACATCAGCGCGGCGCAGAACAGGCTGACGCTGAGTAGCACTTCGATCCAGCCCAGCAGGCTGCGGGCCGGGTCGAAGGCGGCCAGTACGCCCTTGATGAAGTACAGGTTGACCACGAAACAGGCCCAGGCATAGGCGCGCGCCTTGCCGAGTAGCAGGCCGGGGGCCAGCAGGGCCAGTGGTGCCAACTCAATGGCCATGATCACTTCGGTGCGCGCGCCATGCAGGTCAGCGAACGCCAGGTTCCACACCACCAGCAGCACGGCCAGGGCGAAGAAGCTGAACAGGCTGATGGCGCGGCTGATGCTCAGGCGCGGTTGCAGCCAGCTGACGGCGGGTAGGGGTTTGGCGATTTTAGCCACGGGTGTTCTCCAATTGCTGAGCCAGTTTCGCCAGGCGCAGGCCAAGGGCGCGGCACAGGGCGGTTTCGTCTTCATCGAGGGCACGCTTGCCGTCGGCGCCGGCATGGTGGCTGGGGCCGTAAGGTGTGCCGCCGCCGCGGGTGCTGAGCAGGGCGCCCTCGCTGTACGGCAGGCCGCTGATCAGCATGCCGTGGTGCAGCAGCGGCAAGAGCATCGACAGCAAGGTGGTTTCCTGGCCGCCATGCAGGCTGGCGGTGCTGGTAAATACGCCAGCCGGTTTGCCGACTAGGCCGCCGGTGAGCCACAAGTTGCTGGTGCCGTCGAGGAAGTACTTGAGCGGTGCGGCCATGTTGCCAAAGCGCGTCGGGCTGCCCAGGGCCAGGCCCGCACAGTGCTGCAAGTCATCAAGGCTCGCATAAAGAGCGCCCTCGGCAGGGATGTCCGGGGCGACTTGCTGGCATTCGCTGGACACTGCCGGCACCGTGCGCAGGCGCGCTTCCAGGCCGCCGAGCTCGACGCCGCGGGCGATCTGGCGGGCCATTTCTGCGGTGGCGCCATGGCGGCTGTAATACAGCACGAGAATGTAAGGCGTGCTCATGGCAGCAGCTCAAGCAATTTTTCGGTGGGGCGGCCGATCACCGCGCGGGCGCCAGCAATTAGAATCGGGCGCTCAATCAGTTTCGGGTGGGCGGCCATGGCGCTGAGCAGGTGTTCTTCGCTGAGGCTGACGTCTGCCAGGTTGAGGGCCTTGTATTCCTCTTCGCCGCTGCGCAGCAATTGCCGGGCCGGCAGGTTTAGCTTGCTAAGCAGCTCGCGCAATTGCTCGATGCTGGGTGGCGTTTCCAGGTAGCGCACAATGTTTGGCGTCAGGCCGCGCGCTTCGAGTAACTCCAGAGCGGCGCGTGATTTTGAGCAGCGCGGATTGTGATAGAGGGTCAGATCGGTCATTTGCGGGTCGCATCTTGCCTGGTGAGGCGGCTATTCTAACCGCGTCTGAGCGCCGGCCTGCATCTTGTATGACCGATACGCCTCAGGGGCCGCCATGGCCTTTGTTTATTAAGGAGATGTAATGCGCCAGCGGCTGCACGATGTTCTCGATTTCTGGCGTTTTCTGCTGCAGCGCTTTCTGGCCGATCGCGGCATCAGTAGCGCGGCAGCCCTGACTTACACCACTCTGTTTGCGGTGGTGCCGATGATGACGGTGACCTTCGCCATGCTCTCGGCGGTGCCGGCATTTCAGGGTGTTGGCGAGCAGATTCAGCACTTCATTTTTCGCAATTTTGTACCGTCCACTGGTGCCGCAGTTCAGGAGTATCTGTGGGCCTTTACCGAGCAGGCACGGCAGTTGACCTGGGTGGGTGTGCTGTTGCTGGCGGTCACCGCCTTTATGATGCTGGTGAATATCGAGCAGGCATTCAACACCATCTGGCGGGTGCGCAAGAGCCGGCGCGGAGTGTCCAGCTTTCTGCTCTATTGGGCCATTCTCAGCCTCGGGCCTTTGCTGCTGGGCAGCGGTTTTGCGATCAGCACTTACCTGACTTCGACCTCGTTACTCACTGGGCCCCATGCCGTAGTCGGGGCCAAGACGCTGCTGAGCTATACCCCACTGCTGTTCAGTGTGGCGGCCTTTACCCTGATTTACGCGACAGTGCCCAATGCGCGGGTGCCGCTCAAACATGCGCTGATTGGCGGCGTGTTCACAGCCAGCCTGTTTGAAGTGGCTAAGGCGATTTTTGGCCTGTATGTGAGCTTTTTTCCCGGTTATCAGCTGATCTACGGTGCCTTTGCCACGGTGCCGCTGTTTCTTCTGTGGCTGTATCTGTCCTGGCTGATCGTGCTGTTCGGTGCCGAGTTGGTGTGCAATCTGTCGGCGCCGCATCACTGGCGTCGTCGCGGCTTGCCGCGTCTGCTGGTGCTGTTGGGTGTGCTGCGAGTGTTCCATCAGCGCCAACAACGTGGGCAAGTGGTGCGTCACAGCACTGTGCAGCGCGCGGGTTGGCAGTTGCCGGGTGACGAGTGGGGCGAGGTGGTGGCGTTTCTCGAAGCGGAGAAACTGATTTGCATGACCGGCAGCGATGGCTGGGTGCTGTCGCGCGATCTCTCCACCTACAGCCTGTATCAGCTGATCAGTCGCTGCCCATGGCCGGTTCCGCGCCTGGAACAGCTGCCAGCGCAGTTGGATGAAACCTGGTATCCGGGTGTTCGAGTGGCGCTGGAAAGTCTTTATGCGCAAGAGTCGGTGCTATTCAGCGGTAGTCTGGCGCAGTGGCTGCGGGCGGGCGACGAGTGACAGGTCGCTTGCTGGTCTGCTCAGCCGATCAGGCCCGGCGC
>NKIE01000339.1:3163-3950 GCA_002256055.1 Pseudomonas sp. PGPPP3
CTGGTCTGATCAGCCGATCAGGCCAGGCGCAGTGGGTAACGTGATACTGAGGGCGTGCACAGATTGCTCGCCGGCAGCGGCAGGATGGCCTGGTTGTTGATGCTGGCCAGTTGCAGCCAGAGGTTCTCTCCTTCGACAAACTGACCGTTGGGTAGCCACAGACCGTGGTGCCAGCCATTGCCTGGCTCCGGGGTGCTTTGCATCACGCCTGGATGGGTTTGGGCGCTGGGGGCCCGGCGCAGCCACACGGGGCGCGGCAGGCCCTTGAGATAGCGCAGGCCAAGATGCAGGCCCTCAGCGTTCTGATGGCGCCAGCGCACCAGTGCCAGGGTCGGGGTGCCGCTCTCGGCGAGCACCAGCACCAGTTGACCGACAGGCAGGTGGGCGCCTTGATCGCTGTTGCAGATCAAGCGAGCCCCGCCGGCGCTGGCATCAAGCATTAGGGTGGCGCAGTGCTGCGGGCGCTTCTCCAGCAACTGGGCGTGAATGTCATTCAGACCAATGACCAGGTTGCATGAACCCTCAAGGTCGGAGCGGTCATGGCGGCGTTGCTGACGCCCCAGCCAGTGCGGGCGTACCCGTTCCAGCAGCGCTCGTTCGGCGGTGGTTTGCAGCGGAGCGGGCTCATGCAGGGCCACCAGCAGGGCGCCCAGCTCCAGGCGGCGCAGTTGGTTGGCGTCGCCTTCTGGGCGCTGATCGTAGGTCAGGCAGGCCTGGGAGGCGCCGAGGTCGACGATCGGGCCGTCCGATTCTTCCTCGTCATCCCAAGGCAGCAGGCGTGCCAGAC
>NKIE01000340.1 GCA_002256055.1 Pseudomonas sp. PGPPP3
AGGTGCAGCGGTCGTGGTAGGCCAGCTTGGCGATCTCGGCGGCGCGGTCGTAGCCGATATGCGGGTTCAGCGCCGTCACCAGCATCAGGCTGTTCTGCAGGTGCCGGGCCATTTGCGCCGCATCGGCTTCAAGCCCATTGATGCAGTGGCGCTGAAAGTTACGGCAGCCGTCGGCCAGCAACTGGATCGATTGCAGCAGGTTGTAAATGATCACCGGCTTGAACACGTTCAGTTGCAGTTGGCCCTGGCTGGCGGCGATGCCCAGGGTGACGTCGTTGCCCAGCACCTGGCAGGCGATCATCGACAGGGCTTCGCACTGGGTCGGGTTGACCTTGCCAGGCATGATCGAGCTGCCTGGCTCATTGGCTGGCAGGCGCACTTCCGCAAGGCCTGTGCGCGGGCCTGAGCCGAGCAGGCGCAGGTCGTTGGCCAGCTTCATCAGGCACACGGCCAAGGTCTTCAATGCGCCGCTCAGGCTGACCAGGGCTTCATGGCCACTCAGGGCAGCAAATTTGTTCTCGGCACTGATCAGTGGCAAACCGGTAAGGGCCGCCAATTCGCTGGCCATTGCCGGGCCGAAGTCGGCCGGCGCGTTGAGCCCAGTGCCCACCGCTGTGCCGCCCTGGGCCAGCTGGCAGACTGCGGGTAAGCACGCCAGGATGGCCGCCTCGGCATAACTCAATTGGGCAACGAAGGCCGAGAGTTCCTGGCCGAAGGTGATGGGCGTGGCGTCCATCAAATGGGTACGGCCACTTTTCAGTAGGTCGGCATAGGTGCGGGCCTTGAGGGCCAGCCCTGCGGTGAGTTCATGCAGTGCCGGCAACAGCTGTTGGTGCACGGCCAGCAGGGTGGCGATATGCATGGCGGTGGGGAAGCTGTCGTTGGAACTTTGCGCTGCGTTGACGTGGTCATTGGGATGCACTGGCCGTTTGCCGCCGCGACCTTGGCCGGCCAGTTCGTTGGCGCGACCGGCGATCACCTCGTTGACGTTCATGTTGCTTTGCGTGCCACTGCCGGTCTGCCAGACCCGTAGGGGGAACTGCGCGTCATGCTGGCCGGCGAGAATTTCATCAGCGACCTGTTCGATCAGTTGGCTGATCTCGGCGCTCAGGCTGCCGTTGTGCTGGTTGACGCGGGCGGCGGCTTTCTTGATCAGGCTTAGGGCGTAAATCACCTGCAGCGGCATGACTTCCTCGCCGCTGGAGAAATAGCTCACAGAGCGTTGGGTCTGGGCGCCCCAGTAGGCCTCGGCCGGGACCTCGATAGGTCCGAGGCTGTCGGTTTCAATGCGATGCATGGCGGTGGTTCCTGGGGGGAGGCTGGCTAGGGTCTGTTGCCGTTTCTCGCCGCAACGCGGCTGACGATGAAACGGCAACAGACCCGAGCAGTGTAGGCCGATGGGCGGCGCTGACTACCAGCGGGCGACGGTGCTGCCAATCCAGCCCAGGGCGCCATTGACGGGTACCGATTCGCCGCTGGGCGCGCGCAAGGCACCGTCAAAACGGCCGAACCATTGCTGGGTGTTGGCTTGCAGCGGGCCGACCTGCGGGTTGGCACGGTGTTGCTTGTGCGGGCTGAAGGTCAGGGCTACGCGACCGTCGGTACTGCTGAGGCGCCAGTGGCTCAGTTCATCATTTGTGCTGGCTTCGATGTGCACCGGGTGCGGCAGGTGCAGTAGTTCGCCGCCAAACCACAGGGCGTTTTCCGACAGGCCGCTGTGGTCGGTCCAGCCGTCACCGAAGTTACCGGCAATACCGCCGGGGGCGGCGAAGGCGGCGCGAGTCCAGCGACTGTTGAATGGCCAGACGCCGCGGCCAAAATCCAAGGCTGCAAAGCTTTGGCCACTCTCGCAGCTGTAACTGTTGTCACCCAGTTGCACGTTGCCCGTGCAGGGCAGGCCGATTTGCCGGCTACAAGCGTGAAAGCCCTTGCCGGCAAAGGGCACGACCAGGTTGACCGAGTCCAGGTGGCGTGGGCGAATGATCTCCAGCTCTACGTGCAGGGGGTGCCCGCCGATGCTGGGCGCTACGCAGTTGAGGCGCAGGCGTCCCGGCTGCTCGTCGATCCTGATCTGCAGTTGCGGGTGTTCGAATGCATGGCTTTGCAGGGGGGTATCTGGCAGACGGCAGCCGCGGGCGAAAAGGCGCATCTGGGTGTGGGCCACTGCCTGCCCCGTCTGCAGGTCAAGAAAGTAGGCCGCGCCATAACCGATATAGTCCAGGTCAGCCTGTGTCAGTGACAGGGTCCATTGCGGGGTGGTGATGCACCAGTGATTCCAGCGCTTGCGCCGGCCCAGGTTTCCCGGCAGGGCGCAGTTCAACTGAGGGCGTCGAGACCAGCCGATGTGCTGTGGATCGAGTTGCCCGCGGTTGTCGCACAAAGGTGGCAACAGGGCAGGTGGTACGTTGATAACGGGGCTGTTCATCGGACACTTCCATGTGTGCAGATGGAGGAAAACGGGCTGGCAATCAAGTTGTGGGCTGTAGTCTAAGCCGTTTTGGCGCCTCTGGTGTGATCGGCCTGCCAAATGGCGTTATCGGTCGGCTTGAGCCGGCGGCGCTCCCGTCTTTTGGTTGCTTGAGCCCGGTGCAGGCTTGGGCGCAGAATGTGCGGCGCCGGGCGTGGCCGAACTCGCCTGCCGCTCACATTGCTCAGATAAGGACTCCAGATGACCCGTTTTCGCGCGCTTTGCACCGCTGCTCTGTTGGTTTGTGCCAGTGGCCAGGTAATGGCCGATGCCAAAAGTCATGCCGCCGATGCTGAAAAATTCCTGATCCTGGCCCATGCCGATAAGCTGGCCGTGCCGGTTTACGCCCAGGTTCAGCAGATGTTTGCCCAGCGCTTCGCCCAGGCCAAAGCGCCGGAGTCGAAAAAAGCCCTGCTGGAGAGCTATCAGGCCAAGGCCAATGCCGCCCTGGAAAAGGCCGTGGGCTGGGACAAAATTAAGCCAGACCTGATTACGCTATACACCACTAACTTCTCGGAAGCTGAACTCAAGGGCCTGATCGAGTTCTACCAGTCGCCGCTGGGCAAGAAGGTCATGGAAAAAATGCCGACACTCAGTGCGCAGTCGGCACAAATGACCCAGGGTCGCCTGGAAAAGGCCGTACCTGAGGTCAACAAGCTGTTGGCTGAAATGATGGAAAAAGTTACTCCCGCACCCGCCGCCAAGAAGCCTTGAACGAGAACTTGAATGAGCAAGCGTGATCAGTTGCAAGCCGCCTTGCAGGCCCTGACGCCAGAACATCTTGAGGTGCTGGACGAGAGCCATATGCACAGCCGTGGCTTGGAAACCCATTACAAGGTCGTGGTGGTCAGTGCGCTGTTCGCCGGCCTCAATCTCGTCAAACGTCACCAGCGGGTGTATGCCGCCGTGGGTGAATTGATGGGGCAGATCCACGCGCTGGCGCTGCACACCTACACCGCTGAAGAGTGGGCCACGCTGCAAGCGGTGCCGGCGTCGCCGACTTGCCAGGGCGGTAGCAAAAGCCATTAGCCGATCAGCGGCCCAAGCTGATCGACCTGAACGCGATCTGTTACCATTCAGCAGCGCCGGCCTTCGCCGGCGTTGTTGTTTGTATTGTCCGGTCCGTCCTTTACGCGGACGACCACCTGGAGCGTTTTTTATGACCCAAGCCATTGTCGTGGCCGCGCTGTACAAGTTCGTTTCCCTGCCAGACTTCGAGGCGCTGCGCGAACCCCTGCTGCAAACCCTGCTGGATAACGGCGTCAAAGGTACTCTGCTGATCGCCGAAGAAGGCATCAACGGTACCGTGTCCGGCAGCCGCGCCGGTATCGACGGCCTGCTGACCTGGCTTAAGCGCGATCCGCGCTTTGTCGATATCGACCACAAAGAGTCTTATTGCGATGAGCAGCCGTTCTACCGCAGCAAGGTCAAACTGAAGAAAGAGATCGTCACCCTCGGCGTGCCGGGTGTCGCTCCCAACCAG
>NKIE01000341.1 GCA_002256055.1 Pseudomonas sp. PGPPP3
GTTCACCGCCGTGGACACCCGCGTGCAGGTCAACCAGGTGCCGGGCGGCATGATGTCCAACCTGGCCAACCAGCTCAAAGAGCAGGGCGCCCTGCACCGCATCAACGAAGTATTCGCCGAGATCCCACGGGTGCGTGAAGACCTGGGCTTCCCGCCGCTGGTCACGCCGACCTCGCAGATCGTCGGCAGCCAGGCGGTGTTCAACGTCCTCGCCGGCGAGCGCTACAAGACCATCACCAACGAAGTGAAGCTCTACCTGCAAGGCCGCTACGGCCGCGCGGCGGGCAAGATCAACGAGCAGCTGCGCAAGCAGGCGATCGGTAACGAAGACGTCATCGACGTGCGTCCGGCCGACCTGATCAAGCCGGAAATGGCCAAGCTGCGCGAAGAAATCAGCCTGCTGGCCAAGTCCGAAGAAGACGTACTGACCTACGCGATGTTCCCCGATATCGGGCGCAAGTTCCTCGAAGAGCGCGCTGCCGGTACTCTGACCCCGGAAGCACTGCTGCCGACCCCGGAATTCGGCGGTCTGTGCCCGGTGCCGGGCGAAGGCGTACCGACCGAGTTCATCATCGACGTGCACGGCGAAACCTACCGTGTCGACATCACCGGCGTGGGTGTGAAAACCGACGGCAAGCGCCACTTCTACCTGTCTCTGGATGGCATGCCGGAAGAGGTGGTGTTCGAGCCGCTCAACCAGTTCGTCGCCGGGGCCGGCAACAAGCGCAAACAGGCGAGCGCGCCAGGCGATGTCAGCACTACCATGCCGGGCAATATCGTCGATGTGCTGGTGAAAGAGGGCGACAAGGTCAAGACCGGCCAGGCCGTGCTGATCACCGAAGCGATGAAGATGGAGACCGAAGTGCAGGCGCCGATCGACGGCACCGTCAAGGCCATCCATATCGTTAAAGGTGACCGGGTGACGCCGGGCGAAGTCCTTATCGAGATTGAAGCGTAAAACCCAAGGGGAGCGACAAGCTCCCCTTTTTGCGGGCGGCACAAAGCAGTGACGCATGCGCCCTGGAATGCCAGTGAATGTAGGAGGATGGAAAAGTGGGGCTCGACCCGGTAGTACTGTTTTTTGTCTTTGGTCTGACGGCTGGCTTGCTGAAAAGCGAGTTGAAACTGCCGCCGGCGCTGTATGAAACCCTGTCGATCTTGCTGTTGCTGGCCATCGGTTTGCACGGCGGGGTCGAGTTGGCGGAACAGGCCAGTGCGCACCTGTTGGGTCAGGCGGCACTGGTACTGGGCCTGGGTGTGCTGCTGCCGCTGTTGGCCTTCGGCCTGCTGCGCGGCCTGCGTTTTGACCGGGTGAACGCCGCCAGCGTGGCCGCCCACTATGGCTCGGTCAGCGCCGGTACCTTTGCCGTGGTGGTGGCCTACATGACCGCCCGTGGCATCGAGTTTGAAAGCTATATGCCGCTGTTCGTGGCCATTCTGGAGATTCCGGCGATTCTGGTCGGCATCCTGTTGGCCAAGGGCATCGCCCGTGACACCGACTGGCGCGCCCTGGGCCGGGAAATCTTCCTCGGCAAGAGCATCATGCTGCTGCTCGGCGGCCTGATCATCGGCGCGGTGGCCGGCAAGGAGGCGATCAAGCCGCTGGAGCCGCTGTACACCGGCATGTTCAAGCCGGTGCTGGCGTTCTTCCTGCTGGAAATGGGCCTGATCGCCTCCGGCCAGCTTGGCGCGCTGAAGAAGCATGGCCTGCGCCTGGCGGTCTTCGCCCTGTTGATGCCGCTGCTCGGTGCGCTGATCGGCGCTCTGCTCGCGCGCAGCATGGGCCTGTCCCTGGGTGGCACGGCAATTCTAGCCACCCTGGCAGCCTCGGCTTCCTATATCGCCGTACCGGCGGCCATGCGTCTGGCGTTGCCGGAAGCTAATCCATCGCTGTCGCTGACGGCTTCATTGGGGATCACCTTCCCCTTCAATATTCTGTTCGGTATCCCGCTCTACCTGTTGCTGGCCGAATACCTGATGGCGTGGGGAAACTGATATGAGTGCGCATCTACGAACCTTGCTGACGGTGATCTGCGAGGCGGCCCTAGAGAAGAAATTGCTGGCCGACCTTGAGCAGCTCGGCGCCCCCGGCTGGACCATCTCCGACGCCCGCGGCCGTGGCGGCCGTGGCGTGCGCAGCGCCGGCTGGGACACCGACGGCAATATCCGCGTGGAGATCATCTGCGCCCGCGATGTCGCTGAACGCCTGGCCGCGCACCTGCAAGCCAAGTACTACGCCAACTTCGCGATGGTCTGCTACCTGGCCCAAGTGGAAGTGCTGCGCCCGGAAAAGTTCTGAGTAGGGCGCCGCGGCGCCGTTCAGTCGGCCCGTTCGCCACACAGATCGAGGGCAAACCAGTGTTCGACTTCGCTCTGGCTCATGCCCGCTGCGAGCAGGGCGAACAGCTTGCCCAGGGCTGCTTCGCGGGTCATCCCGCCGCCGCTGATTAGGCCGCAGCTGGCGAATTGACTGCCGGCGGCATACACGCCGAACTCCACATGGCCACTCGGGCACTGGCTGATCGCCGCCAGCACGACGCCTTGTGCGTGGGCGCTGTGTAGCGCCGCCAGTAGCTCGCTATCGGCCGCCGGGCCGGTGCCGCTGCCGTAGCATTCCAGCAGCAGGGCCTGCACGCCGGTGCTCAGCAGGGCGTGCACATGGGCGGCCTGGATGCCGGGAAACAGCGGTAGCGCGGCGAGATTGACCGCCTGCCGTGGCTGGCGGTAATCCAGGCATGCGGGCAGTTCTACCGCCCGCGTGCCGTGACGTTGGCGCGGCAGCGCGCGGAAGGCATCGAAGGCCTCGCTGTGCCATTTGCTGGCGCGGGCGCCATGCAGCAGCTGGCCGTTGAAATACAGTTGCACGCCGGTGACCAGGCCCTGCTGCAGTGCGCTCATGGCGCCAAACAGGTTGCTCCAGGCATCGCTGCCCTCGGCGCCTGCCGGCAGCATGGCGCCGCTCAGCACCACTGGCACGGGCAGGCCGAGCAGGAGAAAACTCAGGGCCGCGGCGCTGTAGGCCAGGGTATCGGTGCCTTGCAGCAGCAGCACCGCATCGCAGCCATCCACCTCGACGCCGGTACGAATCGCCGCGACCATCGCCAGCCAGTGCGCCTGAGTCATGTTGGCGCTGTCGATCGGTGGCAGCAGCTCGCGAAAAATCCAGTGAGGTTGTTCGCTGGCCGGCGTCAGCGCCTGCTGCGCGCGCACGCGCGCCTCAAAGCCGGTCGCCGGAACCAGGCCATCGGCACCCATCTGCATGCCAATGGTGCCGCCGGTGTAGAGCAGCAGAAGTTTTTTGCAACGCATGCGCGCCCACCTTTGTTCAGATAAAAAAACAGGGGGCCAAGCCCCCTGTTTGTTCCAGCGTGGTCAGCGGTTTAGCGCTGATAGACGCTGTTGGCCATGTCAGCCTGGTCGACGACGGGCGGCTTGGAAGACCAAGCAGCGGGGTCGAGGTCCAGGTCGGCGAAGGCCTTGGGATCGAAGACTGGCGACTTTACACCGGCTTTGATCTGTCTGTCGTAGTCGTCCATCAAGCGCAGGCCGGTCTTGAACAGCAGGGTTACCGCCGCCAGGTTGACCAGCGCCAGCAGACCCATGGTCACGTCGGCAAAGCCGAACACGGTGGACAGGTCCTGCATTGAGCCCCACAGCACCAGTGCGATCACCAGCACGCGGTACACCTGCACCAGCCAGCGCTTGCTGCTGAAGAAGCTCAGTGCGTTCTCGCCCAGGTAGTAGTTGTACACCAGGGTGGTGAAGACGAAGAGCAGCAGGGCGGTGCTGACAAACACCCGGCCCCATTCGCCGACTTCGGCGGCCAGGGCGGCTTGGGTCAGAACCACGCCGGCCATCTCGCTGCCCGGCTGGTAAACGCCCGAGAGCAGGATGATCAGCGCAGTGCTGGTGCACACCAGAATGGTGTCGATAAACAC
>NKIE01000342.1 GCA_002256055.1 Pseudomonas sp. PGPPP3
TGCGCGTCGGTATGTATTCGCAGTTGTGGTCGCATGTGGCCGCCGGCGAACAGATTGAAGGCTGCACCTTGTTCGGAACCCGTCCCGTCGCTGTCGAGGACGATGTGTGGCTGGTGGGCTCCTGCATCGTCGCCAGCGGGGTGACCATCGGTCGCCGCACCATCGCGCTGATCGGCTCCAACATCACCAAGTCGTGGCCAGCCGAAAGTGTCATCGCCGGCTCCCCTGCCACGGCCAAACCCGGGCTCAGCGCCTACCGGGACGTGGCGCTGAACGAGCAGTGGTCCATGCTCTCGAACTGGCTGGCGTCCATCGCCGAGGGGCAGGGGCTGCGGTCCACTGGCTCCGACGGTGTTCTGCACCTCTCCTGGCATGACAAGAGCAACCAGGACGCGGTCGTGTTCACCCGCCTGGTCGACGACGCGAACCGGGTGCGGGTCCAACAGCCGGGCGCCTCGGTTTGCTGCCTAGAGACCAAGACCTACCTCAAGCGCCTGAGCGGGCTGGAGCATGCCGTGCTCAAGGCACTGGGCAGCAACAAGGCGCGTGTTGTGTCAACCCAAGATTTTTCGACAGACGTGCGTCGGAGGCCTGCATGACTTCACCCGCCATCACGGTTCCGCTGGTGAAGGTGGCCATGCCACCGCGCCAGTTGCTGATGCCCGCCCTGGAACAGGTGCTCTACAGCGGCATGGTCGCCGAGGGCGAGCATGTCTACGAGTTCGAACGCCAGTTTGCGCAGACGTTCAAGCTGCCCAACGCGCTGGCCACCAGCAGCGGCACTGCAGCGCTGCACATCAGCCTGCTGATGTCCGGCGTGCGGCCCGGCGACGAGGTGATCACCACTGCCATGACCGCTGAGCCGACCAACACCACCATCCTTCAGGTGGGCGCTGTGCCGGTGTTTGCCGACGTCGACCCGCTCACCGGCAACATGGATCCTGGCTCGGTCAAGCAGTGCATCGGCCCGCGCACGCGGGCCATCCTGCCGGTGCATTACGCCGGCTACCCGGCGCGGCTGACGGAGCTTCGCCAACTGGCCGATGCCCACGACATCGCGCTGATCGAGGACTGTGCCCATGCACTGGGCGCAGCCTTCGACGGTCATCCCATCGGCACGGTGGGCGACTTTGCGCTGTATTCGCTGCAGGCAATCAAGCACATGACCACGGTCGATGGCGGCGTGCTGACCATGCAAGACAGCACTGCCCTGCCGCTTGCACGCCGCCTGCGCTGGTTCGGCCTGGCCAAGGGCGTGCCCAGAACCGAGGTGGACATCACCACGCTCGGCTTCAAGTACAACATGCACAATGTGGCCGCTGTGCTGGGCCTGGCGCAGTTGGCGGGCATCGGCGCCCTGGTGCAGCGCCACATCGACAACGGACGCCACTTCGACCAGGCCCTTCGCGGCATTCCCGGCCTGATGCCGGCCGATGCAGGCCCGGGCGCAGAGCCCAGCTACTGGCTCTACACCTTGCTGGCCGACGACTCATCGGCCGTGGAACGCTGCCTGGCCGACGTCGGCGTCGCCGCCTCCAAGCTGCACCGCCCCAACCATCTGCACTCGATCTTCGCGCCCTACCGTCGCCCGATGCCTGCGCTGGACATGTTCTACAAGCGCCTGGTGCACATCCCCTGCGGCTGGTGGGTCAGCGACGAGGACCGCGAGCGCATCGTCACCGCGCTGAAGAAGGGCTGAGTCCGGTGCGGCCGATCCCGCTCTTCGATTGCCGCGTGGCCGACGCGGTGTCGGCCGCTGCCGTTGCAGTGCTTGCCAGCGGCCAGCTGGCCGCGGGCCGCAATGTGGCCGCACTGGAAGAGGCCTTTTCCCTGCGCCTGACAGGCCGGCCCGTCGTGTCGATGAGCGACATGACCCACGCCTTGACGATGGCGCTGTCACTGGCCGGTGTGGCCGCAGGCGACGAGGTGCTAACGCTGTCCTTCAACTGCCTCTCGTCCAACGGCGCCATCGCCCAGTTGGGCGCCAGGCCCGTCTGGCTGGACATCGACCCGCAGACCGCCAGCGTGTCCCTGCAGGCTTGCGCCGCCGCATTGACAAGCCGCACCCGGGCACTGATGGTCTACCACGTGGCCGGCTACCCGGCCCCGATGCGCGCGCTGCGGCAGTTCTGCCGCGACCACGGGCTGGCACTGATCGAAGACGCCAACAACGCCCTGGGTGCCTTGATCGATGGCCAGCCCACCGGAACGTTCGGCGACTTTGCCGTGTTCTCGCTGTATGCCAATCGGCAGGTCAACGCCGTCGAAGGTGCGATGCTGGTCTGCCCGGACGCGGACACCGCCAGCAGGGCGAGCCAACTGCGCCGCTTCGGCATCCCGGCCAGCCGCTTCCGTGATGCGCTGGGCGAGATCGATCCGGACTGCGATGTGCCGCAGATCGGCATGTCGTCCGCGCTGACGAATGTCAATGCCAGCTTGGGATTGGCCCACCTGCCGAGCCTGGACTCCCGGCTGGCGCGCAACCGCACCAACGTGCAGGTGTTGACCGACCAACTGCAGGACCTCAGCGCCTTGCGGCCAGTGCAGCCCCTGGCGGGCAATGAGCCGGCCTACTGGGTGTGGCTGGTGCATTGCGATCGCCGGGACGAGGTGCTGGACCAGCTCAAGCGGGCCGGAGTGCAGTGCTCCAAGCTGCACCAGCCCAACCATGTCTACAGCGGTTTTGCCGCTGCACCCCGCGACTTGCCAGGCACCGCCGAATTCATGCAGAGCGTGCTGGCGCTGCCCTGCGGCTGGTGGCTTGACGACGACGACCTGACCGCGCTTGCGGGCTCGGTCAGGACCGCGCTCACGGCATGAACTGAAGCGCGCCTGCGTGCGTTCGGCAGGTCAACCCCATCCCCCAATTCCACGACAAAGACCCACCATGCTCGACAACAAGGTCATCATGATCACCGGAGGCACCGGCTCCTTCGGCAACACGGTGCTGCGCCGTCTGCTGCAAACCAATGCGCGGCAGATCGTGATCTTCAGCCGCGACGAGAAGAAGCAGGAAGACATGCGCATCGAGCTGCGCAACCAGCGGGTCAAATTCTTCATTGGCGATGTGCGTGATCCGGATTCGATCACCACCGCCATGAAGGGCGTGAACTACGTCTTCCACGCCGCCGCGCTGAAGCAGGTTCCGTCCTGTGAGTTCTACCCGATGGAGGCCGTTCGCACCAACGTGACGGGCACCGAGAACGTGCTCAATGCCGCCATTGCCTGCGGCGTCGAGCGGGTTGTGCTGCTCAGCACCGACAAGGCTGTCTACCCGATCAACGCCATGGGCATCTCCAAGGCCATGGCCGAAAAGGTGCTCATTGCCAAGGCCCGCACCATCGCCGAAGGCGAGGGTCCCATCATGTGCGCCACCCGCTACGGCAATGTGATGGCATCACGTGGCTCGGTGATTCCGCTGTTCATCGAGAAGATCCGGGCCGGCCAACCGCTGCGCGTGACCGATCCCCGGATGACCCGCTTCCTGATGTCGCTGGACGACTCCGTCGACCTGGTGCTGCACGCCTTCGAGCACGGGCGCCAGGGCGACATCTTCGTGCAGAAGGCCCCGGCCAGCACCATCGGCAACCTGGCCGCCGCCCTCAACAAGATGTTCGGCAGCAATGTGCCCATGGAAATAATCGGCACGCGCCACGGCGAGAAGCTGTACGAGTCACTGGTCTCGCGTGAAGAGATGGCCAAGGTCGAAGACCTGGGGCGCTACTACCGCATCCCGGCCGACAACCGCGACCTGCCCCGTGGCCGCGCGCTGCTGGACGGCCTGCTGCCGCTGGCCGATCAACCCGCGCCCACGGCCGAGCTGCGCTTGCCGCCGCCGGCCTTGCCGGCGCCCCGCGCGGGCCTGGCCGTGCACGCCGTGTTTG
>NKIE01000343.1 GCA_002256055.1 Pseudomonas sp. PGPPP3
CCGCTGAAATCGGCAAACTTCGGCAACGCAAACGCCGCCAAAATCCCCAGAATCACGATAACCATGATCAGCTCGATCAGGGTGAAGCCACCTTGTTGTCTTTTCATTTTCAGTACTTCCAGGTTGGTTTTGCTTAGTTAAAGGTACGTGTTACGACGCCGGTACTGGTGTCGTAAACGATGCTGTCGTCGCCGCCGTCGCGCTGGTAGGTGTAGGTGCAGCTGTTGGTCGGTGCTGCGGTGGCGATGTAATCCGGATCGCTACCAGTCAAGGTTGGGGCAGTGCCTTGCAGCACGCCCTGCCAGATGTTTCGGCATTCGGCCGCGCTGGGCGTGGCGACGGCTGGCGGGTTGCCGGCGCCGTCGGTACCCATGGGCCAGAAGCTGGCATTGACGTCGACCGTGCCGTCGCCAAAGCCCGCCACGTTGATATAGCAGTTGTTGCTGGCGCAGCCATTCAGGCCGCCGCCACGATTGACTTCGACCTGGGCGCGCACCAGCGCCACGGCAGCCGCCAAGCCTCCGGCGGCGCCATTCAGGGCCGAGCGGTGCGCATCGCGGGTGGCGCTCATAAAGCGCGGTAACGCCACGGCAGCGAGGATGCCAAGGATGGCAATCACAACCACCAGCTCAATCAGGGTAAAACCTTTGCTGCGTTGCATCCGTGTTACTCCTTACCGGTAAGCCTGGGCCAATGCGGCAACCTTTGCTGCTGGCACGCGGTCAAGCTCCATGCTGATAAAGCGTCCTGTTGATTGTGGTTCAGCGGACGGCAAATTGGGAACTGCCCGCAGCTGAAAAACCTGTAGCTGCCCACCCATCCCTTGCCCTGCGTCAGTAAAACGGCTGCGGTGCAGCAGCCAACTCTGCGCCGGCAGGTAGTACCAGCAACCGCGCTGGGGCTGCTCGCCTTCGTTTAACTCGCCGCAATAATCCTCGCTCGGCCAACTGAGCAATTCGAACGGGTTACGCCGCAGCCAGCTGGCCTCCAGCATCTGCCCGCGAGCCATGTGCTCGACCGCCAGGGCGCTGAGGCTGGCGGCGATATTCTCCCGCGTGGCACTCACCGCCCGTGCCTCGCTAACGCGCAAAATTTTGGTCGTCAGCAGCCACAGCACCACCAGCAACAGCGCCCCACTCACCGCCCAAACCAGCCAGCGCAGCTGCTGCACATCACGGGCGCTGGCGTACTCCTCGCGCATCAGCGGCCCTTCGCTGCTGAGGCCAGTTCCCACATCGGCAGGAACACACCGAGGGCGAGAATCAGCACCATCACGCCCATGGCCACGATCAGGATGGGCTCGATGGCATCGGCCAACTGCTTAAGGTCGTAGTCCACCTCTTGCTCGTAAAAATCCGCCACTTCGACGAACAGGTCGTCCAGGGCGCCGGTCTCTTCGCCGACAGCCATCATCTGCAGCACCAGCGGGGTAAACAGGCCGCTGGCCGAGGCGGAACGGGTCAATGCTTCTCCACGCTCGACGCTCTCGCGCATGCCGAGAATGGCCTGGCCAATGTACTTGTTGCCGACACTGGCGCTGTTGATCGACAAGGTTTGCAGCAGCGGTACGCCGGCCTTGTACATCATCGCGAAGGTGCGGGTGAAACGGGCCAGCGCGATACGCTCAAAGATGCCGCCGACAATCGGCAGGCGCAGCTTGATCTGGTCCCACTTCAGGGCGCCGGCCTCGGTTTCGATCCATTTGAAAAAGGCATAAAGGCTGCCGCCCAGCAGCAAGGCCAGCAGCCACCAGTAGTCCTGAAAAAACTGCGAGGTGGCGATCAGAATTCGGGTTGGTAGCGGCAGCTGAGCATGGAACTGGGCAAACACCTTGGAGAAGGCCGGGATCACGAACAGGTTGATCACCGTTAACGCCACCGCCATGGCGCTGAGCACGAACAGCGGGTAGCGGGTGGCCTGCTTGATGCGCTTGCGGGTTTCGCGCTCCAGTTCCAGGTAGCTGGCCAGTTGGCGGAAGGCCTGATCCAACTGGCCGGTGTTCTCGCCGACGCTGATCATGCTGACAAACAGGGTGCCAAAGACTTTCGGGTGGGCATTGAGGGCCACGGCCATGCTCACGCCGCCCTCCAGGTCACTGCGGACCTTTTGCAGCACTTCGCGGAAATACAGATTGCGATTGGACTCGCCGAGGCCGGCGATGGCGCGAATGATCGGCACCCCGGCCTTGGCCAGGCTGTACATCTGCCGGCAGAAGATAATCAGTTCGTCGAGATCAACATGCTTGCGGCGCAGGAACTCGCCAATGCTGGCGAACACGTCGGCATCGACCGCGTTCTGCGCCTCGATGGTCAGCGGCGTGATGCTCTGGCCCAGCAGTTCACTGGCCACAGCCTCGGCACTGTTGCCGTCGACAATCCCGGCCACCTTGGCGCCATCGGCATTGCGGCCGCTATAACGGAACGTGGCCATCAGCCGGCGCTCCGGCTAATGGGCGAGCGCACCCGGCAAAGGGACATACAGCGGCGACTCACGCCAGCACCTCATCGGTCAAGGTGGCGCAGACCTTCAGCACCTCCTCGACGCTGGTGACGCCGGCCAGGGCATAGTCCAGGGCGCAGGCGGCCAGCGGGCGATAATGCGGGTTGGCCTTGGCCGCTTCGGCGAAGCCTTGTGGGTCGCTGCGGCGCAGGGCGGCAATCATCGGCTCGTCCATTTCCAGCAACTCGTAGACACCGACCCGGCCGGCGTAGCCGCTGTTATGACACTGGTGGCAACCCGTGCCACGCTTGAAGCGCCGCCCAGCCAGTGTGCCGCCGTAGAGGTTTTCCAGCCACGCCAGCTCACGCGGTTCGGCCTGGTGTTCTTCCATGCAGTTCTCGCACACCCGACGGACCAGACGCTGGGCCAGCACGGCATTCAGGGCGGTGGCTACCAGAAACGGCTCGGCGCCCATGTCGATCAAGCGCATGGCGGAGGTAAGGGCATCGTTGGTGTGCAGGGTGGACAGTACCAAGTGACCGGTAAGTGCGGCGCGCAGACCGATTTCGGCAGTTTCCTGATCACGCATCTCGCCGACCAGGACAATGTCCGGGTCCTGGCGCAAGGCGGCGCGCAAGACGCGGCCGAAGGTCAGGTCGATCTTGGTGTTGACCTGCACCTGATTGACCCGTGGCAGGCGGTATTCGACCGGGTCTTCCACGGTGATGATCTTCTTCTCCGGGCTGTTCAGCTCGGACAGCCCGGCATACAGGGTGGTGGTTTTACCCGAGCCGGTGGGGCCGGTCACCAGCACCATGCCAAACGGCCGTTGCAGCAGACGCCGGAAGCGCACCAGCAGGTCAGCCGGCATGCCGGTACCTTCGAGCTGGAACACCCCGCCACTCTGGTCGAGCAAACGCATCACCACCGACTCACCGAACTGCACCGGCATGGTCGAAACCCGCACATCGATGTTGCGACCCTTAACCCGGATATTGAAGCGACCGTCCTGGGGCAGGCGCTTCTCAGAGATATCCAGGCCGGACATGATCTTCAGGCGCATCACCAGCGCCGAGGCGATGCGATGCTCCTTCATCACCTGCTCGCTGAGTACGCCATCGATCCGCTGGCGAATCCGCACCAAGCCCTCATCGGGCTCGATATGAATATCTGAGGCCTGCATCTGCACGGCTTCTTCAAACAGGGTTTGCAGCAGGCGCACCACCGGCGCCTCGCTGTTGTTGTCAGCGCCCAACTTGGACAGGTCGAAATCACTTTCCTGCAGGTCGCCTTCCAGCTCACCGGCAATCGAGGCGATCTCGCTGGTGCGCCGGTACACGGTGTCCAGAGTGGCCAGCAGCTCGGCCTCGCGCAGGCGGCCTGCCTCCACCAGCTTGAAGTTGTCGATCAGCACACCTTCCTGGTCGAT
>NKIE01000344.1:0-3266 GCA_002256055.1 Pseudomonas sp. PGPPP3
GCTCGGTGTACCTGCTCGACCCGGAATCCAACCGCTTCGTGCTGATGGCCACCGAGGGTTTGAACAAACGCTCGATCGGCAAGGTCAGCATGGCGCCTAACGAAGGCCTGGTCGGCCTGGTGGGCACCCGCGAAGAACCGCTGAACCTGGAAAACGCCGCCGATCACCCGCGCTACCGCTACTTTGCCGAGACCGGCGAAGAACGCTACGCCTCCTTCCTCGGCGCGCCGATCATCCACCACCGGCGGGTGATGGGCGTTCTGGTGATCCAGCAAAAGGAGCGCCGCCAGTTCGACGAAGGCGAAGAGGCCTTCCTGGTCACCATGAGCGCGCAACTGGCCGGGGTTATTGCCCACGCTGAGGCCACCGGTTCGATCCGCGGTCTGGGTAAACAGGGCAAGGGCATTCAGGAAGCCAAGTTCGTCGGTGTGCCAGGTTCGCCGGGTGCCGCCGTGGGTACCGCCATGGTGCGTTTGCCCCCGGCTGATCTGGAAGTGGTGCCGGACAAGCAGGTCGACGATGTGGACGCCGAACAGGCGCTGTTCCATCGCGCGTTGGAAGCCGTGCGTACCGACATGCGCAACCTGTCGGCCAAGCTGGCCACCCAGCTGCGCCCGGAAGAACGGGCGCTGTTCGATGTTTACCTGATGATGCTCGAAGACGCTGCCCTGGCGGGCGAAGTCGAGCGCGTGATTGCCTCCGGGCAATGGGCCCAGGGCGCGCTGCGCCAGGTGGTCGGCGAGCACGTCAAACGCTTCGAGCTGATGGACGATGCTTATCTGCGTGAGCGCGCGTCCGATATCAAGGACCTCGGCCGCCGCCTGCTGGCTTACCTGCAGGAAGCCCGCGAAGAAACCCTGGTCTACCCGGACAACACCATCCTGGTCAGCGAAGAGCTGTCACCGGCGATGCTCGGCGAAGTGCCGGAAGGCAAGCTGGTGGGCCTAGTCTCGGTGCTCGGCTCGGGCAACTCTCACGTAGCGATTCTGGCCCGCGCCATGGGTATTCCTACGGTCATGGGTGTGGTTGATCTGCCGTATTCGAAGATCGACGGCATCCAGCTGATCGTCGATGGCTACCACGGCGAAGTCTTCACTAACCCCTCGGCCGAACTGTCGCGCCAGTACAGCGCGGTGGTCGAGGAAGAGCGCCAGCTGGTCAAAGGCCTGGAAGCGCTGCGTGAGTTGCCGTGCGAAACCCTCGACGGCCACCGTATGCCGTTGTGGGTCAACACCGGCCTGCTGGCCGATGTGAAGCGCGCGCAGGAGCGCGGCGCCGAGGGCGTCGGCCTGTACCGCACGGAAGTGCCGTTCATGATGAACGAGCGTTTCCCCAGCGAAAAAGAGCAGGCCAAGATCTACCGCGAACAACTGGCGGCCTTCCATCCGCTGCCGGTGACCATGCGCAGCCTGGATATCGGCGGCGACAAGTCGCTGCCGTATTTCCCGATCAAGGAAAGCAACCCGTTCCTCGGCTGGCGCGGCATCCGCGTGACCCTCGATCACCCGGAAATCTTTCTGGTACAGACCCGCGCCATGCTCAAGGCCAGCGAGGGGTTGGATAACCTGCGCATTTTGCTGCCGATGATTTCCGGCACCCACGAGCTGGAAGAGGCGCTGCACCTGATCCACCGCGCCTGGGGCGAGGTGCGCGACGAGGGCGTGGACATTCCCATGCCGCCGGTTGGGGTGATGATCGAAGTGCCGGCGGCGGTCTATCAGATCCGCGAGCTGGCCCGTCAGGTGGACTTTATCTCGGTCGGTTCCAACGACTTGACCCAGTATTTGCTGGCCGTCGATCGCAACAACCCACGGGTCGCCGACCTCTACGACTTCCTCCACCCGGCGGTGCTGCAGGCGCTGAAACTGGTGGTCGATGGCGCCCACGCCGAAGGCAAGCCGGTGAGTATTTGCGGCGAAATGGCCGGTGATCCCTCAGCGGCGGTGCTGCTGATGGCGATGGGCTTCGACAGTCTGTCGATGAACGCCACCAACTTGCCCAAGGTGAAATGGCTGCTGCGCCAGATCAGCCTGGGCAAGGCCCGCGAACTGCTGGCGCAGCTGCTGCGTATCGACAATCCGCAGGTGATCCACAGCACCCTTGACCTGGCCTTGCGCAACCTTGGTTTGGCGCGGGTGATCAACCCGGCGGCCACCATCCAGGCATGAGCCAGGCCCCGCTGGTCCTGCAGCCGCTGGCGCAGTTGCAGGTGGCGGCGGCCAGCGCGCTGGTCTGCGCGGGCGATCTGCTCTACCTGCTGGCCGACGATGAGTTGCTGCTGCAGCGTTATGACCTCAACGGTGTGTTTATCGACCAGCAGCCCTTGCTGGCCGGCAGCCTGCCTAGCGCCGCCAAGGCGCGCAAACGCCTGAAACCCGACTTTGAAATGCTCTGCCAATTACCGGACGGCTCCCTGTTAGCCCTGGGCTCTGGCTCCACCGCCGCGCGTCGGCGGGGTGTGCTGTGGCAGGCTGGCGTGACGCGGGTGCTGGATTTGACGGCGCTGTACCTGGCCCTCGAAAGCCAGCTGCAGGACCTCAATCTGGAAGGTGCAGTGGTGCAGGGCGAGCACCTGTGGCTGGCCCAGCGCGGCAACAGCGTCGGCAGTATCAACGCGTTGATCCGCCTTGATCTGGCCACGCTTATGCAGCAGTTGGCGGGTGCTGGCCTGGATGCCGAGGTGCTGCGCGCTGTACATGCCGTTGAGCTGGGCACCCTGCACGGTGTGCCGCTGAGCTTTACCGACCTGTGCCTGGATGCTCAGGGGCGCCTGCTGTTTGCGGCCGCCGCCGAGGCCACCAAATCCAGTTACCACGACGGCGCTTGCCTCGGCAGCGTAGTGGGCTGCTGGCACGCCGGGCAGGTGCAAAGCCTGTGGCCGTTGGCTGGCGAGGCCAAGATTGAAGGCCTGTGTCGGGTCGCCGATGGCAGCCTGCGGCTGGTCAATGACCCCGACAGTCGTGAGTCCCGCTCATGGTTGTATCGTTTGGTCCTGCCGTAAACGCAGGCAGGTCTCGCCCAGCGCCACCCCGTCGGGGCCGAAGCGGCGTTCATGGATGTGTCGGTTGCCGTCGGCGTAGACCTTGACCAGAGTGCTGGCGCGGGTGCCGTAGCCAGGGCTGGCGATAAATACGCTGGACAACAAGCGCTCGATCTCCAGGCCTACGCCGGTCTCGGGCAGCTCGCTATCGGCTGCGCGCTGCGGGTCGGCAAGCAGGGCGAAGAGTGCTTCGTCGTCCGCTGACAGCGCCTGCTGCAGTCCATGG
>NKIE01000344.1:3276-3817 GCA_002256055.1 Pseudomonas sp. PGPPP3
CTGGCGAGGTCGGCATTACTGACGCCATAGACGCCGGCGGGCAGCGGTCGTGGCGCACCGCTGCGCGGGTTGTAGTGCCAGAGTTCCTTGTCGTTACCCAGCAGCAGGTTGAAACCACTGAACTCACTCGCCTGTGGCGTCAGTTGGGCGAGAAACTCGGCCGGCGTCAGCGTGCTGGCGAGATAGCCCGCCGGCAGTTCCCCGCGCGAGCGTGGGCCTTGGGGTTGGCGCGGATCACGGATATTGGTCAGGGCAGCAAGCCGCCCGTTGGGTCCGAGGCCCAGCCAGGTGCCGCCGGCTTGCAGGTCGCGGCCGGCATACACGCCCGGCTGGTCGTCCCAGTGGCCCAGAGGCTGGCTCGGGCGAGCATAGAATTCGTCGCGGTTGGCCGCCAGCAGCAGCGGCACGTCATGGCCGGGGCGCCAGGCGAAGACAATCAGGCACATGGCGCAGATCTCGGTAGGGAACACATTTCGATCCTAATCCTTCTCGCCAGACAAGTGCAGGCGGGTGTCGGCATCCGTTACCATGGCGGATTGTG
>NKIE01000345.1 GCA_002256055.1 Pseudomonas sp. PGPPP3
GGGTGGTCGACGTAAGCATCACCGGTGACGATGATGATGTCGCAACTGTCCCAGCCAAGCTGATCCATCTCTTCCCGGCTCATCGGCAAGAACGGCGCCGGGCCAAAGCACTCGGCCCAGTATTTTGGATAATCGAATAACGGCTTGACTGCTTGCATGACGATGACCGGTAAGGCGTGGAGAGGAATTTCGCGGGCGCGCAATATAGCACAAAAAATAACCAATTCCGACTAGCGCACTGGGTTTAAGCCGCACCTTGCATGATGGCATCTTGCCCATAGCACTGCGCCTCGTCATGACTTGTGCTTATACTCGAAAGAAATCACCGCGCCTGACTACCCAGCATCAAGCGCACGGAGCCTGACGCGTGACCCCATCACTTGGCCGCTTAATCCTCTGTATATGCTTGCTCGGCTGCAGCACCATCGCGGCTGCCGCACCGATCGTCCTGACACCGGCCAGCAGTGGCAGCAGCCTCAACGGCCAGATCGAGCTGCTCGAAGACGTCGGCGCGCAACTGCACATCGAAGACATGACCCGCACGGACATCCAGCAGCGCTTCCAACCTGCAGACGGCCGCGCCAGCGTAGGCCTCAGCCCCAATCCGTGGTGGATCAAGGTCAGCCTGACAGCCAGCCGCGACGCGCCGCAGCAATGGTGGCTGGAAAATGCCGGCATCACCCTGCTCGACCTGCGCCTGTATCTGCCGGATGGCCAGGGCGGCTGGCAGCAGCGCCTGAGTGGCGAGCAAGTGCCCTTTGCCGCCGGGCGTGACCTGCCCTATCGACGCCAGGTGTTCCAGCTACCGCTGCTGGGCGAGCAGCCACTGGTTGTGTACTTTCGCAGCTACGACCCACGGGGCAATTCGTTCCCGCTGAAAATCTGGCAACGGGACGACCTGCAACAACTCGCCGCCACCGAGAACCTGGGCCTCAGCCTGCTGTACGGCATCATTCTCGCCATGATGCTCTACAACCTGTTCATCCTGATCAGCCTGCGCGACAGCGCCTATTTTTGGTATGTGCTGGCCACCGGCTGCGCCCTGGGTTTTATCCTGAGCATGAGCGGCCACGGCTTTCAGTACCTGTGGCCGAGCCAGGCGGTGCCCTTCTGGCTGGACCGGGTGACTCTCCCAGCGCTGTGGGCGATTCTGGTCATGCGCTTTACCCAGGCACTGTTCACCACCGCCCACGACCTGCGCAAGGCCCATAACCTGCTCAACCTGGGCTGCGTGGTCTATGCCTCGGCCATCTTAGTCAACGCCCTGGGCCTTCCTCATGCCGGCGCGCAGATCATTGCCCTGGCGCCTATCCTGACCATGCCCGTGGCCGTGTTTGTGGCGGCCTTGCGTATGCGCCAAGGCTTCTTTCCCGCCCGCCTCTACCTGATTGGCTACGGCAGCGTACTGGTCAGCACCGTGATCCTGGTGCTGCGCGCCGGCGGTATCCTGCAACCCAGCCCATACACCGCCTATCTGTTCCCGCTGACCGTGGCTGCCGAAACCATTTTGTTTTCTTTCGCGCTGGCCTATCGCATCCAGATCCTCAAACACGAGAAAAATGCGGCTTTCAAGTTGGCCGACCAGGAAAAAGCCGCGCGCCTGTTGCAGGCCGAAGCCAGCTCCAACCAGTTGCAAGATGCCGTTAACCAACGCACCGCCGAACTGGCGGCGGCCAACCAGCAGCTGCGTGAACGCGAGCTGGAACTCCAGCATGCCGCCTTCCATGATCCACTGACCGAACTGGCCAACCGCCGCTACCTGATGGAACGCACCGAGGCGGCCATGACTGACGCCCAGCGTCGCGGTGAATCAATCGCCCTGATACTGCTCGACCTCGATCACTTCAAGCCGATCAATGATCAGTACGGCCACAGCGCAGGCGATCAGGTACTGCAGACCATCGCCCAGCGCCTGCACGAGCATGTCCGCGGGAATGACCTGGTTGCGCGCCTGGGTGGCGACGAGTTCGCGGTGCTGATTTGCGGTGCCGACGCTGAGATTCAGGCGTGTGAAATTGCTCAGCGCCTGCTCGATGCCCTGGCCAAACCGATTTTCTACGGTGCCACACCACTGTCCGTGACCATCAGCATTGGCGCTGCCCTCTATCCACAGCACGCGCAATACCTCGCAGGCCTGTACAAGGCTGCCGATGAAGCGCTCTACGAGGTCAAAAAACACGGCCGCAGCGGTTTCAGCCTGTATGGCGCAAATGGGGCGCCCAGCCGCGCCGACTGTGCACGCTTGGATATTCTTCAGGTCTCCAGCGGGCTGGCCGAGAGCTCGCCGAATTAGCCCTCAGAACTGCCGATAGCGCCGTGGCACTCGCGCCGTGACCTTGCTCAGCAGTTCGTAACCGATGGTGCCGCAGGCCTGGGCCAGCTCATCCACCGGCAACTGGGCGCCCCACAATTCAACTGCAGAGCCGAGCTGCGCCTCCGGGACAGCGCTGATGTCCAGGGTCAGCATGTCCATCGACACCCGCCCGACCAGCGGCGCACGCTGACCGGCCACCCATACGGACGTGCCTTCAGGAGCCTGTCGCGGGTAGCCGTCGGCATAACCGCAACTGACAGTGGCAATGCGTGAGTCACGCGCCGCTACCCAGCTGGCGCCATAGCCAACGCTCTGGCCGGCCGCAACCTCATGCACCGCAATGACCTGCGCCGTCAGACTCATGACCGGGCGCAGGCCGAGTTCCTGGGCGCTCAGGTCAGCAAACGGCGTCGCGCCGTAAAGCATGATGCCGGGGCGCTGCCAGTCCATATGGGCCGCGGGAATGGTCAGGAGGGCGGCTGAGTTGGCCAGTGAGCGCTGATCGAAATCCAGATCCAGCAGATCGAGAAACACCTCCACCTGCTCGTCGGTCAGCGGATGGCCGCGCTCATCGGCGCAGGCGAAATGACTGAGCAGGTTGAGCTCTGCCACCTGCGCCGCGTCGCGTAAACGCGGATGCCAGGCGCGCACCTCGGCGGGACTGAAACCCAGCCGATGCATGCCGCTGTCGAGCTTCAGCCAGACCCGCAGCGGCTGCTGCAGATCGGCCGTCAGCAGGGCGTCGGCCTGCTCAGCCGTGTGCACCGCCACATCCAGCCCCAACTGCGCTGCCAGGGCATATTCCGCGGCCTCGAAACAGCCTTCCAGCAGCAGAATGCGCGCGCTGGCATGCAGTTCACGCACCACGACCGCCTCCTCGACACTGGCCACGGCAAAGCCGTCAGCCAACTCCAGCAATGCGCCGACCACCTCACGCACACCATGGCCGTAGGCATTGGCCTTGACCACGGCAAAGGCCTGGCGACCCGGTGCGCAGCGCTGAGCCAGGGCGTAGTTATGCTGAATGGCAGCAAGATCGATAGTGGCAAGCAACGGACGCATGGACACAGCCCTGAACGAAAACGGGCGCCCATCTTAACCGCTGGGCGCCCGTTTGCTGCTTCTGTAGTCACACGGGCCGCATCAAGCGGCCACACCGTCAGTCGTCGTCGAACTGATAGCTGCCGGGCGCCAGGTTTTCAAAACGCGAATATTTACCCAGGAAGGCCAGGCGCGAAGTACCGATAGGGCCGTTACGCTGCTTGCCAATAATGATTTCGGCAACGCCCTTGTACTCGGTTTCGGGGTGATACACCTCGTCGCGGTAGACGAACATGATGATGTCGGCGTCCTGCTCGATAGCACCGGATTCGCGCAAGTCTGAGTTGATTGGGCGCTTGTTCGGCCGTTGCTCCAAACCACGGTTGAGCTGCGACAGCGCCACCCCCGGACAGTTGAATTCCTTGGCCAGAGCCTTGAGCGCGC
>NKIE01000346.1 GCA_002256055.1 Pseudomonas sp. PGPPP3
CCATCACCGGCGCAATTAACCAGTTCGGTGAGGTGCAGGCGGTCGGCGGGGTCAACGAGAAGATCGAAGGCTTCTTCCGCCTTTGTGAAGCGCGCGGCCTGACCGGCGAGCAGGGGGCGATCATTCCACACTCCAACGTATCCACCCTGATGCTCGACGAGCGCGTGCTGCAGGCGGTGCGCGCCGGCCAGTTCCACGTGTATGCCGTGCGCCAGGTGGACGAGGCCCTGAGCCTGTTGGTGGGCGCCGATGCTGGCGCGCCGGATGCCAAGGGCGTGTTCCCCGAAGGCAGCGTCAATGCGCGGGTGGTCGAGCGCCTGCGCGCCATCGCGGAAATGGGTCAGGCTGACGATGAGCCGGAAGAACCGCCGGCAGCGGCAGCCAAGCCCGCGCGCAAAAAAGCGGTGAAGAAACCCGCTGCGGATGCACCGCAGGGCTAGTCGCGGGTCCGTTCAGGGCTGGTCGACCGTTCGGTGGCTGGTCAGTCACTGAACGTTGTTGCAGGCCGCCCGCCCGGTCATGGCTGGAGGTGCTTTTCCAGTGCTCATCCACAGAGTTATCCACAGCTTGTGGGGGTAACCTTGGGCTTTCGGCGGGCGAGGTGCGGGTGTAGGCTGGAAACTCGTCCTTGCCGGAGCCGTCGCCATGTCGCGCAGCCTCTGTCTGACTCGTCACTGCCTGGGAATGATCACCCGCATCGAATGTGAGGTGCGCCCGCTGGCGGGTGAACAAGGGCTGTGGATCTTGCTCTGTGCTGCCGGCATGGCGGCTGCGCAACCCTCGATGATCAAGGCGCAAGGCCCATTCTGCGGGCCCTGCGTGGCCGAGCAGGTGCTTGACGGAATTGCCGCCAACCTGTTGTCCCAAGGCTATCAGCCGAGCACTCAGCCGCCGATCTGGCGCTTGCATATGCAGGCGCAACTGCGCAGTCTGAACCAGGCGCGTGGTCATCCCCAGGGGCGTCGCCAGCTGCATCCGGAGGCCTGAGTCTAGCTGTCTGAAGCGTCTTGGCTGCGGTGCTGAATGTGTCCCGGCAAGGTGTGCGGGGCGGCGGAGCAAAAAGGTTATCCACAAAATGCCAATGCGCAGAAACCGGGCCCTTGACGGGCACTGGCCCCCTATGTAGGTCGGCGGTGGCTGGGTATACTCGCCGCCGGTTTTGATTTTTCTGCGAGGCACCATGGAACGTTTTTTTGAAAATGCGATGTACGCGTCACGCTGGCTGCTGGCGCCAATCTATTTCGGTCTGTCGCTGGCCCTGCTGGCGCTGTGCCTGAAGTTCTTCCAGGAAGTGTTCCATATCCTTCCAAGCGTGTTTTCCATGGCCGAAGCGGACCTGATTCTGGTGCTGCTGTCGCTGATCGACATGGCTCTGGTCGGTGGTTTGCTGGTGATGGTGATGATCTCCGGCTACGAGAACTTTGTTTCCCAGCTGGATATCGACGATGGCAAGGAGAAGCTCAGCTGGCTGGGCAAGATGGACTCCAGTTCGCTGAAGATGAAAGTCGCCGCATCGATCGTGGCGATCTCCTCGATCCACCTGCTCAAGGTGTTTATGGATGCCAAGAATATCGAGCCAGAGCACCTCAAGTGGTATGTGATCATCCACATGACCTTCGTGGTCTCGGCCTTCGCCATGGGCTATCTGGACAAGCTGACCAAGCATTGAGGCCGTCCGGGCTAATCGGTTGGCAATAAAAAAGGAGCACCGCGGTGCTCCTTTTTTTGTACCTGAAACTTATTGTTGCTGGTTCAAGGCTGGGTCGTGGAACACGCCCTTGCTGTCGGTGTTAAGCATGAACTCGGCGGCGGCGCGGCGGATTTCCGGGCTCAGGTAGTCCTGCTTGGGCATGGCTGGGTAGTCGTCGCGCTTCTTGGTCGGGTTACTGATGTAGTCGACGATGCCTTGCGGGTTGTCCATGTACAGCGCCTGGATGGTTTCCACCGGTGGGCCGATCATGCGCATGTTGTAGGCGTGGCAACCGGCGCAGACGCCGTAGTAGACCATTTTGCCTTTCTCTTCGAGCTTGAATTCACGGGGTGCCACCGGCTCTGGTAGCAGGTAGGTGACGGTGTCAGCAGTGGTGGAGAAGCCGCAGGTGCCGAAGCTCTTGGTGCCCAGGCTCGGGTACTGGCCCGGGTTGAGCAGGCAGCTGTCGCGGCTGGTGCCGACGTTGATGATGTCGACGGGATCGCGGGTCAGGCTGGCGATTTTCAGCGCCTTGATCTCGTCGATGGGCTCAGCACCGTTGTTGAACATCAGGTTGTTGAGGATCGAGACCTTGTCCGAGTGCGGGGCGGAATCCGGGTCCTTGGTGAGGTTGGCAAAACTGTCGTGGTCGGTAATGACGATGCCGACGTTCTTGTTGCCACTGATGATGTTGTTTTCGATGGTCACCTCATCGGCAGCCATGACGATGATGCCGGTGCCCGCCGGTACGCCGGAGACGATCGAGCCCGGTGCGCCGAAGTTGGGGTGGTTGTTGTCGGTGATGAAGTTGTTGCGAATGATCACGTCGAAGGTGGTCTTGATCGGCAACCCCGGGGTGATAAACGTAAGGATGCCGCCGGTGTTGTTGTAGACCTTGTTGTTCTCAACGATGGAGTGCCGTGAGTTTTCGATCTCGATGCCGGCGACGTTGGCGAACACCTCGTTGTTATTGACGTGCACGTTGTCGCACATGCCGATGTAGATGGCTGCGTCTTCGATGCCGCTGAGCACGTTATTGCTGACCAGGCCGTTCTTGCCCAGTTGCGGGAAGATGCCGTAGACGCCGGTGTCGATCACCCGGTTGTTGCGGATCAGGAAGTTGTTGCCGGCCTGACCCATGATCGCATTGCCCTTGTAATGGGTGATGTGCAGGTTCTCGACGGTGATGTTGTTGCCCGAATAGAGCACCGCATCGTTGAGCTTTTGCCCGCCTTCCATGGTCGGCCACTGGCCGTCGACGATCACGCCGCTGAGCATGATGTCGTCCTTGTCGATGTACACGGTCTCCTTGTAGGTGCCTGGATACACCTGGATCACGTCACCTGGCTGGGCTTTTTGCACCGCGGCCTGGATCGATTCGCCGTCGCGCACCGCATGCACCTGGCCCTTGCCGCTGGCACCGACCGATTTGGCCAGGCTGCCGACGGCGGCGCTGGTCGCCCCGGATTTTTGTGCGTAGCGATCGGCACCTCCGACGATGGTGGCGCTGTTGTCGCTGCCAAGTTGACTACCGATGTAGACGCCGGCGGCGAGCAGGCCGACGGCGGCGATGGCGCTGATGATCTTCTTGCCCATTATTATTCTCCTTGTGACACAAGACTTACGGCGGTGTCGGTGGCGCCCTGTAGGGCGGCCGGCAGGCGCCCGCCGGGGGTTAAACCCGACGGCACCTGGGTGGGTATGGCGGGGGTGAAGCTTTCATCGGTGAGGGTCTGCATGAAGTCCACCAGGCGATCCAGTTCCAGCTCTGCCAGCTTGGGTTCCCAGATGTGCCAGTGCAGGACCATGCGCGCTTGCTCCTCCTTCGGCAGAGCGTGGCCGCGGCCCTTGGTGTAGAACTCGCTGGCGTCGCGCAGGTTGCTGAACGCGCCGTTGTGCATATAGGGCGCGGTCTGGGCGATGTTGCGCAGCGACGGCACTTTGAAACCGCCGCGCCAGGTGGGGTTGTGAAACACGCTTTCGGCGCCGGCATCGAAGGGCTCGCCGGGGGCTTCCGGCACACCGATCACGGCGATCTGCTGGTTGGTGAACAGCGGCGGCGTATGGCATTCGGCGCAGCGGGCGACGAACGAGCGA
>NKIE01000347.1 GCA_002256055.1 Pseudomonas sp. PGPPP3
CTGCCGATGATATCCAGAAGCTCACCGACAAGTTCGTCGCTGAGATTGAAGTGGCTGTTAAGCAGAAAGAAGCGGATTTGATGGCCGTTTAACGGTCGCTAAGGTCATGGATAAGACAGTGTCCGAGTCTTTAGCGGCGGTGCCGCGGCATGTTGCCATCATCATGGATGGCAACAATCGCTGGGCGAAAAAACGTTTGCTGCCGGGCGTTGCTGGGCACAAGGCTGGCGTTGATGCTGTGCGCGCGGTCATCAAGGTGTGCGCTGAGGCTGGGGTTGAGGTGTTGACCCTGTTCGCGTTCTCCAGTGAAAACTGGCAGCGTCCCGCTGAAGAGGTTGGGGCGTTGATGGAGCTGTTTCTCAGCGCGCTGCGGCGTGAGGCGAAAAAGCTCAAGGAAAACGAAATCAGTCTGCGCATCATTGGTGATCGCTCGCGCTTTCACCCTGAGTTGCAGGCCGCTATGGCGGCAGCCGAGGCGGAAACCGCCGGGCCTAGCAAGTTCGTCTTGCAGGTAGCGGCCAACTACGGTGGGCAGTGGGATATCGTGCAGGCAGCCCAGGTGCTAGCGCGTGAGGTTCAAGCCGGCAGTTTGCAGCCAGATGCCATCAGCGCTGAGCTGTTGCAGGGGCGTCTGGTGACAGCCGATTTACCCTTGCCAGACTTGTGCATTCGCACGGGTGGCGAGCATCGCATCAGTAATTTCCTGCTGTGGCAGTTGGCCTATGCCGAGCTGTATTTCTCCGACCTGTACTGGCCGGATTTCAAACACCAGGCCATGCGCACTGCGCTGGCTGACTACGCTACCCGCCAACGTCGCTTCGGCAAGACCAGCGAACAGGTGGAAGCGCAAGCCGCATCTAAGGCGCGCCCATAATGCTGAAACAACGGATCATCACCGCGTTGCTGTTGCTGCCTATCGCTCTGGGTGGGTTCTTTCTGCTGGATGGGGCGAGTTTCGCTCTGTTCATTGGCGCGGTGGTTGCCTTGGGTGGCTGGGAGTGGGCGCGCCTGGCAGGCCTGGCTGCGCAGTCGCTGCGAGTCGCCTATGGCGCTTTGGTAGCGGTGCTGTTGTACGGCTTGTATGTGTTTCCGCAACTGGCGGCCAAGGTCTTGCTGGCGGCAGTTGTCTGGTGGTTGCTCGCCACGTTGCTGGTGCTCAATTTTCCGCGTAGCAAAGTGGTGTTTCAGTCGCTGCCGAGCAAGGTGCTGATTGGTCTGTTGATCCTCTTGCCGGCCTGGCAGGGCCTGGTGCTGCTCAAGCAGTGGCCTCTGGGTAATTACCTGATCGTGGCCGTGATGGTGCTGGTGTGGGGGGCGGATATCGGTGCTTATTTTGCTGGTCGGGCCTTTGGCAAGCGCAAGCTGGCACCGCAGGTGAGTCCCGGTAAAAGTTGGGAGGGTGTGTTTGGCGGTTTGTTCACGTGCCTGCTGATTGCTCTGGCAGTGGGTCTCTATCGCCACTGGGGGGCTGTCGAAATGGCTCTGGCTTTGGCTAGCACCTTGTTGCTGGTGATGGTCTCGGTGGTTGGTGATCTGACTGAAAGCATGTTCAAGCGCGAGGCTGGGATTAAAGACAGCAGTAATTTGTTACCCGGCCATGGCGGCATTCTTGATCGCATCGACAGTCTCACGGCTGCTATCCCGCTGTTTGCCGTGCTGCTTTGGGCTGTTGGCTGGGGCGTGCTGTGACTGCGCCGCAACAGGTAACGGTGCTGGGTGCCACTGGCTCCATAGGCCTCAGTACCCTGGATGTTATCGCGCGCCATCCGCTGCGCTATCAGGTGCGCTACGCCGTTGTGCCTCAGTCGTCTGCTGCTCAGGCTTTGCAGTCGACCTTGCAGCTTGCTGGCTTGGCTACTCGGGTGCTGGTGGGGGAGGCTGGGCTTTGCGAAGTGGCGGCCCATCCTGAGGTGGATGCCGTGATGGCGGCCATCGTTGGGGCGGCCGGTTTGCCGCCGACCCTGGCGGCGGTGCAAGCAGGCAAAAAAGTCCTGCTGGCCAACAAGGAAGCCTTGGTGATGTCCGGCGCCTTGTTTATGCAGGCGGTGCGCCGCAGTGGCGCCGTGCTATTGCCGATCGACAGCGAACACAACGCCATTTTTCAGTGCTTGCCGGGGGACTATGCCCGCGGCCTGGCGCCGGTCGGTGTGCGCCGCATTCTGCTGACCGCCTCCGGCGGACCGTTTCGCCAGACGCCGCTCGAAGAGTTGCAACACGTCACTCCTGAGCAGGCCTGCGCCCACCCTAACTGGTCCATGGGGCGGAAAATTTCCGTCGACTCGGCCAGCATGATGAACAAGGGGCTTGAGTTGATCGAAGCCTGTTGGCTGTTCGCTGCCAAGCCGTCCCAGGTCGAGGTGGTGATCCATCCGCAAAGCGTGATCCATTCCCTGGTCGACTATGTCGATGGTTCGGTCCTGGCGCAGTTGGGCAATCCGGATATGCGCACTCCCATCAGTCATGCCCTGGCCTGGCCGGAGCGGATTGATTCAGGGGTGGCTCCGCTGGATTTGTTTGCCGTCGCCCGCTTGGATTTTCAGGCGCCGGATGAGCAGCGTTTCCCCTGTCTGCGCCTGGCGCGGCAAGTGGCCGAGCTCGGCGGCACTGCGCCGGCCGGCGCATCCGCTTTCCGCAGATCGCCACCATCATTGAAGACGTATTGAATCTTGAGCCTGCCGTCGAGGTCGAAAGCCTGGATAGCGTGTTGCTGGCCGATGCCAGCGCGCGTGCACATGCCGAGCAATGGTTACAGCGTAACGGGCGCTAAACCCGGAGGATGTCGATGAGCGCGCTCTATATGATTTTTGGCACCCTGGTGGCCTTGGGGGTGTTGGTCACTATTCACGAGTTTGGCCATTTCTGGGTTGCACGGCGCTGTGGCGTCAAGGTCCTGCGCTTTTCCGTTGGCTTTGGTACGCCTTTGCTGCGTTGGCAGGATCGTCAGGGCACCGAGTTTGTGATCGCAGCTATCCCGTTGGGCGGCTACGTCAAAATGCTCGATGAGCGTGAGGGTGAGGTGCCCGCCGAGCTGCTGTCTCAGGCGTTTACCCGCAAGCCGGTGGGGCAGCGCATCGCTATTGTCGCCGCCGGCCCGCTGGCGAACTTTATCCTGGCGTTTGCCTTTTTCTGGGTGCTGGCGATGTTGGGCAGTCAGCAGATCAAGCCAGTTATTGGTGCTGTGGCGTCGGGCAGTCTGGCCGCCAGTGCGGGGCTGGAGGCTGGTCAGGAAATTGTGGCCGTCGATGGCGAGCGCACCAGTGGTTGGGGGGCGATCAATCTGCAGTTGGTGCGGCGTCTGGGTGAGACCGGCACAGTCGAATTGCTGGTGCGTGAGGCTGGCTCCAGTATCGAAAGTCCGCGGCAGGTGCAGTTGTCGCAATGGCTGCAGGGTGAGGCCGAGCCCGATCCAATCAAAGCGCTGGGGATTAGCCCCTGGCGTCCGCAGGTCGAGCCTGTGCTGGCTGAGTTGGATCCCGAGGGGCCAGCCAGTGCGGCCGGCTTGAAAGTGGGTGCTCGCCTGTTGGCCCTCGACGATATAGCGCTTGATGACTGGCAGCAGCTGGTTGATCGCGTGCGTAGCCGGCCGGCAGAGCAGGTTAAGTTGCGTGTGCAGCGCGGCGATCAGATTTTTGAATTGTCCTTGACCCTGGCATTGCGCGGCGAGGGTGCTGCCCGTAGTGGTTACCTAGGGGCTGGCGTGCAAGGCGGGGCTTGGCCGCCGGAGATGTTGCGGCAAGTCAGCTTCGGTCCACTAGAGGCTGTTTTAGAGGGGGCGCGGCG
>NKIE01000348.1 GCA_002256055.1 Pseudomonas sp. PGPPP3
CGACAGCAGGTGGTCGGTGCCGCGCTTGATGGCGTCGTTCAAGCTGTGACGGCAACCGTATTTGTTGTCGTTCTTGCTCTTGGTCACCGAGTCGTTGACGTTGATGGCCGGGATTTTCAGCTCGCCGCGGGCGAGCATTTCCAGCAGGCGATGCACGCCGGTGGTGGTTTCTTCGGTCACACCGTGGATTTTATCCAGCATGGCCGGGTATTTCTTGTGCAGGATTTCGGTCAGATCGCCGCCGTCGTCGAGCACCATGTTGGCGTCCCATGGCTGGCCATCTTTGAGGATGGTCTGCTCGATGCACCACTCGTACTCAGCCTCGGTTTCGCCCTTCCAGGCAAATACCGGGATGCCGGCGGCGGCAATGGCAGCAGCAGCTTGGTCTTGGGTGGAGAAAATGTTGCAGCTCGACCAGCGTACTTCGGCACCCAGGGCAACCAGGGTTTCGATCAGTACGGCGGTCTGGATGGTCATGTGGATGCAGCCGATGATCTTCGCGCCTTTGAGCGGCTGCTCGGCGGCGTATTTGCGGCGCAGGCCCATCAGTGCCGGCATTTCCGATTCGGCGATGATGGTTTCTCGGCGGCCCCAGGCAGCCAGGCTGATGTCGGCAACTTTAAAGTCGGTGAAACCGGTAGGCGTAGCAGCACTCATTGATGAGTCTCCATTCGTTAGGTTCGAATGGGCGCCGTTGATGCGTTCAACTCCCTCACTGAGGAGGGCAACGCCCCATCCGAGCCTGACAGGTGGGCGCCTGATTCGAATCAGCCCCGGTGCATTGCTGGAATGCAGGACTTGGCGATTCAAAACCGGTTACCACTTGCTGCAGCGCCCCTCGGATGGGTGGCGGGAGCGGTCGGCAGGAGCCGGGCCGCGGTAAAGCTGGACGATTATAGCCAAGGCCGGCGGCTTCGCCCATGGCTTTCTGTCGTGTGCTTGAGCGAATTGCCAGGCGCAAATGGCAACTCAGTCATGGCGCCGGACGCCGCTTTTCGGCAGGCTGCAGTCTCTAATAAATCAGAAACGGAATTGCCATGACCCTTGCCTACTGGTGTGTACTGATCGCGATTTTTCTCCCCTACCTGGCCACCGGCTACGCCAAGTTCACCGGTGGCGACTTTGGCCCCAAGCAAAACAGTGATCCACGGGCCTTTCTCGCAACTCTGGAGGGCGCGCGCAAGCGGGCGGCCAGTGCGCAGCTGAATGGCTTTGAGGTGACCCCGGCCTTTGCCGCTGCGGTGATCATTGCCCATCTGGCCGGCGGCGCAGAGCAGTCGACCTTGAATGCCCTGGCGGGGGCGTTTGTCATCAGTCGAGTGCTTTATACCCTCTGTTATATCCGCGACCTGGGCGTGCTGCGCAGCCTGGTTTGGTTTGTCGGCATGGGCATTATCGTCAGCCTGTTCGTCGTGGCGTCCTGATCGGCCTTTGACACTCGGCTGTAGCGGCGGATACTGGCGACCCTTTGGTTCAGGTAGTCAGTTTTCGCCATGCCGCGCACCCTTTCGTTTAAATCCAAACTTCTCGTTATCGTGCTGGCCGGCCTCAGCCTGGCAGCGTGCGAGCGCCTCGATCCAAACTCTCCGCTGGGTCAGCGCAAAGCCATCTTCAAGCAGATGCTCAAGACCAGCGAACAGCTGGGCGGCATGCTGCGCGGTCGTATCAGTTTCAATGAGGCGGATTTTGTCGCCGGCGCCAGTCAGCTCGACGTCTTGGTCAAGACGCCGTGGCAGCACTTCCCCCAGGTGCGCGACGAAGGCAAGAGCAGCGCCAAGGACGAGGTCTGGCAGAACCAGCAGCGCTTCAATGAACTGGCCCGTCAGTTGGAAATGAGCACCGCCGGCTTGCTTGCCGCCACCGCTCAGAAGCCGCTGACGCCCAAGACGTTGGTTGCGCCGCTGAATCAGGTCGAGGCGGCCTGCAAGGCCTGTCACCAGGAGTTTCGCGACTACTGAGGTGTCGCGCCTTTGTGGCGGCGGCAGCGCTCGGAGCAATAGCGCACCTCGTCCCAGCAGCGTGCCCATTTCTTGCGCCAGGTATAAGGCCGGGCGCAGACCGTGCAAATTTTGCTCGGTAGGGTGCTTTTGCTCACAGCAATGCCTCGGTCACAGCAGCTCTCCGGCATCCAAGCGCGCCAGCAGGTCTTCGCCGCGCTGCCACAGCGCCTGTTGCTTGGCATCCGGCATGCGCGCGAGGTTTTTGTAGACCATGGCCAGGCGCTGGTTGCTGCCCAGCTGCTGGCGATGGCGCATCAGGAAATGCCAGTACAGCGCGTTGAACGGGCAGGCCTGCTCGCCGGTGCTGTCGCTGACTTTGTACGCGCAGTCGCCGCAGTAATTGGACATGCGCTTGATGTACTGGCCGCTGGCGCAATACGGCTTGCTGCCGAGATAGCCGCCGTCGGCATGCATCACCATGCCCAGGGTGTTGGGTAGCTCGACCCAGTCGAAGGCGTCCATATATACCGCCAGGTACCAGTCGCAGACCTGGCTCGGCACGATGCCGGCCAGCAGGGCGAAGTTGCCGGTGACCATCAGCCGCTGGATATGGTGGGCATAGGCGTATTCCAGCGTCTGGCCGATGGCCTGGCTCATGCACTTCATCTTGGTTTTGCCGGTCCAGTAGAACGCCGGCAGCGGCCGGGTGTTGCCGAAGGCGTTGCGCTGGGCGTACTCGGGCATGTGCAGCCAGTAGATGCCGCGCACGTATTCGCGCCAGCCGATTAACTGACGGATAAATCCTTCGGCGGCATTCAGCGGCACCTGGCCGCGGCGGTAAGCGGTTTCGACATCGGCACACAGCTGACGCACATCAAGCAGGCCGATATTCAGGGCGGCGCTGATCCGTGCGTGAAACAGAAAGGGTTCACCGACGGCCATGGCGTCCTGATAGTCGCCGAACGCTGGCAGGGCAAACTCAATAAAGTGCTGCCAGAGCGCCTCGGCCTCCGCGTGGGTGACCGGGTAATCGAAGGCGTCGAGTGTGCCGTAGTGATGGCTGAAGCGCTCGCGCACCAAGGTCAGCACGTCCTGGGTGATGGTGTCGGCGGCAAAGCGTGCCAGCAGCGGCGCCTTGACCTGTTTGGGTAGCGCCTTGCGGTTCTCGGCGTCGAAGTTCCAGGCGCCGCCCTCGGGCGTGCCATCGCCATGCATCAACAAGCCGCTGCTGCGGCGCATTTCCCGGTAGAAATACTCCATGCGCAGTTGCTTGCGGCCGTCGGCCCATTTGGCAAAGCGCTCGCGGGTACAGAGGAAACGGCTGTCGCTGTGCCAGTTCAAGGTCAGGCCTGAATCGCGCAGTGCCTGTTCCAGGCGCCATTCCCCGCATTCGGTGAGGTGGATTTCCGTCGCGTGCAGCAGCTCGGCCCAGCGGCGCAGTTCGCTGGGTAGTGAGCCGCTGTTGTCTGGGTCGTCCAGGGTCACGTAGTGCACGCGCCAGCCGCGCTGGCGCAGGGCCTCGGCAAAATGGCGCATGGCGCTAAAAAGCAGCGCGATCTTCTGCGGATGGTGGGGCACGTAGTCGGTTTCGGCGGCTACTTCTGCCAGCAACACGGCGTCCTGGGTTGGGTCCAAATCGCGCAGAGAGGGCAGGTCAAAGGACAGCTGGTCGCCGAGCACCAACGCCAGGCGCCGGCACTCCGTCACCACTGGCACGCCAGACTGATGGGCACTCGCAGGCGCTGTTGTGGGCCGGCGGGAAAGCCGCACATTTCCTCATGGACCACCGCATGGATCAGGTAAAAGGGCAGCGGCGGCAGTTCTTGCAGCAGG
>NKIE01000349.1 GCA_002256055.1 Pseudomonas sp. PGPPP3
CCGAAGCACCGACAAGATCAAAACACCACCTTGTCAGTCCGGCGCATTCTACACAGCTTTCGCTGCTTTGCAACCCCTCTTTTTAAGCTAACTCTTTGTTTTCAAAAGAGTTTTCCGAGAGATCTGCGCCGGAAGAGGTGCGAATTATAGACACTTAAACTGAGCAGTCAAGGGGTATTTGATAACTCATTCAGCTTTCAGCGTGACGCGCGCAAAAGCCTTCTTGCCAGCCTGACAAACATGGGTAGAACCCAGCATGTATATAAAGGTGCGATCCACCACCTCACCATCTATTCGCACACTGCCCGCATTCAACAGATCACGGGCGCCTGCCGCGTTCTTCACCAGCCCAGCCTTATTAAGGAGGGAAGCAATTGGCAGATCCTCGCTTGAGGTCACTTCCACCTCAGGCAGATCCTCTGGCAACTCCCCTTCCTTCATACGGTTACCCGCAGAGCGGTGAGCACTGGCAGCAGCGTCTGCGCCATGGAAGCGCGCAACGATTTCTTCGGCCAGCTTGATCTTGATATCACGCGGATTGGCACCCTGCTCGACATCACGCTTGAACTGCTCGATTTCAGCCATGGAACGAAAGCTGAGCAATTCGAAATAGCGCCACATCAATGAATCAGGAATGGACACCAGCTTGTTGTACATCACGCCCGGCGCCTCCTGGATACCGACGTAGTTGCCCAATGACTTGGACATCTTCTTCACGCCATCCAGACCTTCCAGCAACGGCATGGTCAGAATAACCTGGGGCTCCTGACCATAAGCGCGCTGCAGCTCACGCCCCATCAGCAGGTTGAATTTCTGATCGGTGCCGCCCAACTCGATATCCGCCCGCAAGGCTACGGAGTCGTAGCCCTGAACCAATGGGTAAAGGAACTCATGGATGGCAATAGGCTGATTGCTGCCGTAGCGCTTGCTGAAGTCATCACGCTCGAGCATCCGCGCCACCGTGTATTGTGACGACAGACGAATGAAGTCCGACGGTTTGAGCTGATCCATCCAGGTGGAGTTGAACGCCACTTCGGTCTTGGCCGGATCGAGGATTTTGAACACCTGCGCCTTGTAGGTTTCGGCGTTGTCCAGAACTTGCTCGCGCGTCAGAGGGGGGCGAGTTGCACTCTTGCCACTCGGATCACCGATCATTCCAGTGAAGTCGCCAATCAGGAAAACCACCTGATGGCCCAGCTCCTGAAACTGACGCAGCTTATTAATAAGCACCGTGTGTCCGAGATGCAGATCAGGCGCAGTCGGGTCGAACCCCGCTTTGATGCGCAGCGGCTGACCGCGTTTGAGCTTTTCAATCAGCTCGGCCTCGACCAAAACCTCTTCCGCACCGCGCTTGATCAGCGCCAGCTGTTCTTCAACCGACTTCATGACAGGACTCACAACCACTCAAAATGAAAGGGAACCAACCATACAAGATCAGGCACTAATTACAAGTTTTGCCCAACCCCGTACCGACCCTGCCAAGACAAAGGTTGCCTAGAGCAAGATTTGGTTATATTTTAAGCAGTTGATAGATTCTATTTTTACTTTTTTGTCATCTTCATTTCATATTTTAAGAATCTTACCCAGACCATGACGCCGACTTCCAAGCCCCCGCTGTACCCCAAAAGCCACTTGCTAGCCGCGAGTGGCGTGGCCGCCTTTTTAAGCTTTGCGCTGCTGGTTTTTCCTTCCAGTGATGTAGAAGCAAAGCGCACCACGCTGACTCTGGATATGAGCAGCGATGCCGAGCAGCTCGAGCAAAACAAAGACGACCTGCCGCTGACCACAGTCACAAGCACTGAAAGCACGCAACCCTTTGCCAAAGCTGCAGACACTCCGGCTGCGCCCGACACCGCGAGCAAGCCTGTAGACCCGCTTAATAAGAGTGTCACGGTTGGTAAAGGTGACACGCTATCCACGGTTTTTGCCAAGGTTGGCCTGTCGTCCAACGAACTGCATGACGTAGTCAACAGCAGCAAAGACGCCAAGCGTTTCAGCCGCCTGAATGTTGGCCAGGAACTGCAATTTAAATTGACTGCAGACGGCCACCTGGAAAGCCTGCACAGCAAGCTCAGCGACCTCGAAAGCATCAGCCTGAGCAAAACCGATAAGGGCTACGCCTTCAAGCGCGAACTGGTTAAGCCTGACGTGCGCTCTGCCTACGCTCGCGGCGTCATCAACAGCTCCCTTTCGCAGTCAGCCCAACGCGCCGGCCTGCCCTATAGCCTGGCGATGGACATGGCCAATGTGTTCGGCTACGACATCGACTTTGCTGAAGACATCCGCAGCGGCGACGAATTCGAAGTGGTCTACGAGCAGAAAGTGGTCAACGGCAAGCCCATTGCTAACGGCAATATCCTTTCCGCACGCTTTATCAACCGCGGCAAGACCTTCACCGCCGTGCGTTATACCAACAAACAAGGTGCCACCAGCTACTACACCGCTGACGGCAACAGCATGCGCAAAGCCTTTATCCGCACGCCGGTAGACTTCGCTCGCATCAGCTCCGGTTTCTCCATGGGCCGCCGCCATCCGATCCTGAACAAAATCCGCGCGCACAAGGGTGTCGATTACGCAGCGCCACGTGGTACGCCAATCAAAGCCGCCGGCGATGGCCGAGTAATGCTGGCAGGCCGCCATGGCGGCTATGGCAATGCGGTGATCATCCAGCACGGCAACAACTACAAAACCCTCTACGGCCACATGCAGGGCTTCGCCAAAGGCGTGCGCACAGGCACTAGCGTCAAGCAGGGGCAGATCATTGGCTACATCGGCACCACAGGCCTATCCACTGGGCCACACCTGCACTATGAGTTCCAGGTCAATGGTCGCCACGTCAATCCGCTGAGCATCAAGACCGCCATGGCTGACCCGATTGCCCGCGCGGAGAAGCAGCGCTTCCTGCAGCAGAGCAAGCCGTTGCTGGCCCGCATGGACCAGGAAAAGTCCACCATGCTCGCCCTGAACAAACGCTAACAGCCGATGCCGCGTTATCTGGGAGTGATGTCCGGAACCAGCCTCGATGGTTTGGACATCGCCCTTATCGAACAAGGCCAACACACCCGCCTGATCGCCACCCATTACGTCCCCATGCCGGCAGCACTGCATGCCGAATTGCTGGCTTTGTGCAGCTCGGGGCCGGATGAGCTGGCTCGTGCAGCACTGGCCGAACAGCGCTGGGTCGAGCTGGCCGCACAGGGCATTAAAGCTCTATTAGCCGAGCAACAACTGCAGCCCTCTGACGTCCGCGCCATTGGCAGCCACGGCCAGACCATCCGCCACGAGCCGGCACGCGGCTTCAGCATCCAGATTGGTAACCCAGCACTACTCGCCGAACTGACCGGCATCAGCGTGGTCAGCGACTTCCGCCGCCGCGACATCGCCGCCGGCGGGCAAGGCGCGCCGCTGGTGCCAGCCTTCCACGAAGCCTTGTTTGCCATGGGCCAACGCTGCGCGGTGCTGAATGTCGGCGGCTTCAGCAACCTCAGCCTGTTGCAACCCGAACGCCCCGTGCATGGTTTTGATTGCGGCCCAGGCAACGTATTGCTCGACGCCTGGATTCAACTGAAGCGCGGCGAGCGCTTCGACCGTGACGGCACCTGGGCAGCCTGCGGAGAGGTCATCCCAGAACTGCTGCACGCGCTGCTCGGCGACCCGTTCTTCCAGACACGCGGACCGAAAAGCACCGGCCGCGAGCTGTTCAGTCTGGAATGGCTGCAGCAACACTTGGCGCAGCTACCGCCCTACGCGCCCGCTGCCGTGCAGGCCACCC
>NKIE01000350.1 GCA_002256055.1 Pseudomonas sp. PGPPP3
ACGGCATCGTCGGGTGCCGTGATCCTAACGCCATCCGCCCGATCGTTTTCGGTCAGCGCCATACCGATGAAGGCGTTGAGTACATGATCGCCTCGGAGAGCGTGTCTCTGGACGTGCTTGGCTTTACCCTGATTCGCGACCTGGCTCCAGGCGAAGCGGTGTACATCACCGAAGACGGCAAGTTGCACACTCGTCAGTGCGCGACTAATCCGCAGATGAATCCCTGCATCTTTGAGCACGTTTACCTGGCGCGTCCGGACTCGATCATCGACGGTATTTCGGTCTACAAAGCGCGCCTGCGCATGGGCGAAAAACTGGCCGAGAAAATTCTCCGCGAGCGTCCTGAACACGATATTGACGTGGTCATTCCAATTCCGGATACCAGCCGTACGTCGGCGCTGGAGCTGGCCAATCACCTGGGTGTGAAGTTCCGCGAAGGTTTTGTGAAGAACCGTTATATCGGTCGCACCTTCATCATGCCGGGGCAGGCCGCGCGGAAAAAATCCGTACGGCAGAAGCTCAATGCTATTGAACTCGAGTTTCGTGGCAAGAACGTGATGCTGGTGGACGACTCAATCGTGCGCGGTACTACCTGTAAGCAGATCATTCAGATGGCGCGTGAAGCCGGCGCCAAGAATGTCTATTTCTGCTCGGCAGCCCCGGCAGTGCGTTATCCCAACGTGTATGGCATCGACATGCCCAGCGCCCATGAGCTGATTGCGCACAATCGCACCACTCAAGATGTTGCTGACCTGATCGGAGCTGACTGGCTGGTTTATCAGGATCTGCCGGATCTGATCGAGGCGGTCGGTGGCGGCAAGATCAAAATCGAGAATTTTGATTGCGCTGTTTTCGATGGCAAGTATGTGACCGGCGATATTGATGAAGCTTACCTGGGCAAGATCGAGCAGGCGCGCAACGACGCCTCCAAGGTCAAAACTCAGGCGGTCAGCGCCATCATCGACCTGTACAACAACTGATCAACAATTTGAAGGTTAAGGAGTGGGCGGCATGAGTCAGGAATGGGATGCTGGTCGGCTGGACAGCGACCTCGACGGAGTAGCGTTCGATACCCTGGCCGTGCGCGCCGGACAGCACCGCTCACCTGAAGGCGAGCATGGTGAGCCGCTGTTCTTTACCTCCAGCTATGTATTCCGTTCGGCGGCTGATGCCGCCGCGCGTTTTGCCGGCGACGTGCCGGGTAACGTCTATTCGCGTTACACCAACCCGACCGTGCGTGCTTTCGAAGAGCGCATTGCGGCCCTGGAAGGGGCGGAGCAGGCGGTTGCCACGTCGTCCGGCATGTCGGCGATCCTGGCCAGTGTCATGGCGCTGTGCAGTGCGGGAGACCATATTCTGGTTTCGCGCAGTGTGTTCGGCGCCACCGTGACCTTGTTTGAAAAGTACTTCAAGCGTTTCGGTATTCAAGTCGACTATGTGCCTCTGACGGATCTGGCAGCCTGGGAGCGGGCGTTCAAGCCCAACACCAAGTTGCTGTTTGTCGAATCACCATCCAATCCGTTGGCCGAATTGGCCGATATCGCGGCCTTGGCTGAGTTGGCCCATGTCAAAGCAGCCTGGCTGGTGGTGGATAACTGTTTCTGTACCCCGGTGCTGCAAAAGCCATTGGCGCTTGGGGCTGACATTGTTATCCATTCGGCGACCAAGTTTATCGATGGTCAGGGGCGTTGCCTGGGTGGTGTGGTTGCAGGGCGTGCCGAGCAGATGAAGGAAGTGGTCGGTTTCTTGCGCACAGCAGGGCCAACCATGAGTCCGTTCAATGCCTGGGTATTTCTCAAGGGGCTGGAAACCTTGCGTCTGCGAATGCAGGCCCATTGTGCGAGTGCGCAAGCCCTGGCTCAGTGGCTTGAGCAGCAGCCTGGCGTGAGTCGGGTTTACTATGCAGGCCTACCCAGTCATCCGCAGCACGAGCTGGCCAAGCGTCAGCAAACGGGTTTCGGTGCGGTCGTCAGTTTTGAAGTGGCGGGCGGTAAGGAGGCTGCCTGGCGCTTTATTGATGCGACCCGACTGATTTCTATCACGGCCAATCTGGGTGACAGCAAAACCACCATCACTCATCCGGGGACCACAACTCATGGTCGCTTGTCGCCGGAAGATCGTGCGGCGGCGGGCATCAGTGACAGCCTGATTCGTCTGGCTATTGGTCTGGAAGATGTTGTCGATCTGCAGGCTGATTTGGCCCGAGGTTTGGCTGCACTGTAATTGTCGTAGTCATGGTCTAGGGCTGTGATGGTGTGTGTAAAAATCTCTGTTTAAAGAAAAACTTCAATCAGGGTATTGACTTAGAATCGTCTCCTAAGTAAATTACGCACCTCGCAAGGCACTGGGTGATTAGCTCAGCTGGGAGAGCAGCTGCCTTACAAGCAGCGGGTCGGCGGTTCGATCCCGTCATCACCCACCAAGTCTTGCGAATTCGGACGAAAGTCCGGCCGACGCGCAGCGGTAGTTCAGTCGGTTAGAATACCGGCCTGTCACGCCGGGGGTCGCGGGTTCGAGTCCCGTCCGCTGCGCCATATTTGAAAGCCCTCAAGCAGAAATGCTTGGGGGTTTTTCTTTTGTGTCGATTTTTTCAGTCATATTTTGTTCATTTGGGATCTTTATTGTGTATGGCAAGGTCTGAGTAAACTGAAACCCTACACACAGGAGAACTCCCCATGGATGATTATCAAGAAGAAATCCTTGAGCACAACGCGGCTGAATGGCTGCCCCTTGAGCCGGCAGAAGATGCGACCGAGCTCTAACCTGCCAGGCGCTGTTGGCGTCTGAATTCGCCCGGTGTCTGCGTGCTCCAGCGCTTGAATGCGCGTTGAAAGGCCTCGGCTGAGGCGAAGCCAAGTAAATAGGCAATCTCGCCAAATGCCAGTTCCGTATCGCGAATGTAGGCGATGGCCAGATCCCGCCGGGTGTCATTGAGGATAGTGCGAAACTGCGTGCCTTCCTCGGCCAGTTTGCGTCGCAGGGTCCAGGTTGGTATCTGCAGGCGCGCGGCAATCTCTCCCATGTCCGGCTCACATCCATGCAGCATCGGCCCCAGCAATTGAGTGATGCGTTCGCGCAGGCTGCGGGTGCGGGTCAGGTGTTGCAGCTCTCGTTCGCACAGTTCTAGCAGGTGTCGCCAGGTGCTTGGGCAGTGCTGTGGATTGCGCAGGGCCAGGCTGGTCTGGCTCAGGTGCAGTTGGTTTATACCGGCTGAAAACTCCACTGGGGCGCCAAAAATCTCACTGTAATGCTGGGCATAGCTGGGCGCGGCAAACTCAATGCAGACTTTGTCGGCGTGGATGGGCTGTTGCGCCACATTGCTCAACTGCTGGGCCCAGGTTGAGAGCACTGAGTCGACCACGAAGCGGTTGTACGCGTTGTACGGGCTGATTGAGTAGAACCGCAGCCATGCGCCCTGGGCGTCCTCATGGAAGCTGGAGCTGCCGCGATAATTGGATGAGTACAGCGGCTCAAAGCGGATCAGTGACCGTGCGGCCTCACGCACAGTCGGCGCCTGTGCTGCAGTCACTCCAGCCAAGCCTGCATGGCTGAGGCGCCCGTGCTTACCCATCAGCAGCCCCAGGTGAGGGCTACCACTCAATTGAATGGCCGTGTGGCCGAGGCGCATATAGCGCGGGATCGACAAGCGTGCGCGGGGTTCTGCCAGGCGTGCAGCGTCGAGGCCAAATTGATCGAGCAGTGGTTGGGGGTCGTAGCCAAGCCCCAGCAGGCTGTCGCTCAGGCTGTGGACAAAGCTGACGGAAAG
>NKIE01000351.1 GCA_002256055.1 Pseudomonas sp. PGPPP3
CCTCGACCCGCTGGCGTTTCGCCGGATTGCCCGTGGCGGTGATTTGTCGACCGTGCTGGCCGGCTTGCAGGATGCGCGTGATGCTGGGCTGAACATCAAGCTCAATATGGTGCCGCTGCGCGGACAGAATCTCGATCAGGTGTTGCCGCTGTTGGACTATTGCCTAGAGCGCGGGTTTGAGTTGCGCTTTATCGAGTTGATGCGCATGGGCCATCTGGCACGTGATCCACAGGGTTTTCAGCGCCAGTTTGTCGGCCTGGACGAATTGCTGGCTGTGATTGGTGCGCGGTATGAGTATCAGCAAGCCGATGCGCCGCAGGATGCTACAGCTTTGCGTTATGAGATCCCCGGGCGCGGGTTCTTTGGCGTGATTGCCAATGAGAGTGTGCCGTTCTGCCGTAGCTGTTCGCGCCTGCGCTTGTCGTCTACCGGCTGGTTACACGGTTGCCTGTCTTCCAGTAACCGGCATTTTATCGGTGACCTGCTGGACAAGCCGCGCCATCAGGCTTTACCGGCCCTGCAGCGTTTGCTGGTGCGGGCGCTGGGCGATAAGCAGGAGCTGGCGTTCTCGGGTGGTGTTACGGTGATGAAAATTATTGGCGGCTAAGCTGCCAGCATTTGAGTGAGTGCCATGTCTGCAGTGTTCCCAATCAATTACATCGAGCCGGTGTTTCGTCCGCCCAGCGAGGCGCATTCGCTGATCCTGCCCGTGACCAACGGTTGTTCGTGGAACAATTGTGGCTTCTGCGAGATGTACACGCAGCCGCAGAAGAAGTTTCGCGCCCGTGACGAGGCCGAAGTGCTAGCGGAAATCCAGCGCTGCGGTGAGCAGCTGATCGTGCAGCGAGTCTTTCTTGCCGACGGCGATGCGCTGGTGCTGCCGACGCGTCGGCTGCTGACGATTCTTGGTGCGATTCGTCAACACATGCCGCAGGTCGAGCGGGTGTCCAGTTATTGCCTGCCGCGCAACCTGCGCAAAAAGTCGGTCGACGAGCTCAAGGAGTTGGCCGATGCCGGCTTAAAGATGGCCTATGTCGGTGCCGAGTCGGGGGATGACGAGGTGCTGGCGCGGGTCAACAAGGGCGAGACCTTCGAGTCGACCCTGAGTGCGTTGGATAAGCTTGGGCAGGCGGGTATCACCCGTTCGGTGATGGTTCTCAACGGTTTGGGCGGGCAGCTGTTGAGCGAGCAGCACGCGTTGAACTCTGCGCGGCTGATGAATGTCGCCCAGCCAGAATACTTGTCTACCCTGGTGGTGAGTTTTCCTACCGGTGAGACGCGTTTTCGTGCCGGTTTTGCCGATTATCAGCCACTGAGTCAGGACCAGTTGTTTCGCGAGATCGAGCAACTGCTGCAGGCGCTGGAACTGCGCGATACGGTGTTTCGCAGCGATCACGCGTCCAATTATCTGGTGCTCAAGGGCGCGTTGGGTGCCGATAAGGCGCGCATGCTGGCGCAGGTGCGCAAGGCCATCGAGCAGCCGCAGCAGGCTCATTTACGTCAGGAGTGGCAGCGCGGCTTGTAGTGGCGCGGATGCTGCATTGGCATCGGCCATCTAGGGTTGGTCCGCCGTTTTCTTGTCGCGGCGTAGAGGGAGTGAGCGATGCGTAAGCTGATATGGGTGCTGTTGTGGGTGGGACTGAGTGGCTGCATGAAGGTCAGTGATATGGCCGATGGCGTGGGCTATCAGTTCCGCGATGCCGGCGTGCTGGATCACAGTCGTACCTATCGGGTGAGTAACTGGCATCTGCAGCCGGACTCCTTTATCTACATCGGTCAGGCCCCCTTCGTGCCGCCTGGCAAGGCTTATCCGCGCCCCAACGTGGTAGCGGAGGAGGCTTTTAACGGTTTTATTCAATACTTCCCGCTCGTGCGCCGAGCGCCGGCACCTGTCGGGCTGGAAGAGGCCATGGCGCAGGCGCGCACAGCCGGAGCCAATTATCTGTTCTATTCGCGTTTTGCCGCGGCCGATGACCGCATTGGCACCACGGATGAGTGGCAGGATCAGGAGGCGCTGGATCGTCTTGGCGTCGATCACGGCGTGGTGCACTTGATGCTGATCGAAACCAATACGCGGTATCTGGTCGACACGGCGCAAATCCGTAGCCGGGGCGGCTTATTGACGCTTTACGATGCCAAGCCGGAGGATCTGCTGGCGGCGCCCTTGCGTGATTATGCGCGGCGTCTACTTGGGGTCAGTGAACAAGGGGTTACCCATGATTGATCCAGGCAACCTGCTGGCGCAGATACCGGTCGCCGACAAAAAGGGCTTTCCGCCGGTACACCGGTGGAACCCACCGTTCTGCGGCGCAATCGATATGCGCATTGCTCGCGATGGCACTTGGTACTACCTGGGTACGCCGATTGGCCGCAAACCCATTGTGCGGCTGTTCTCCGGGATCATTCGGCGCGACGGCGATGACTATTTTCTGGTCACCCCGGTGGAGAAGGTTGGCATCCAGGTGGACGATGCGCCCTTTGTGGCGGTGAGTCTGCAGGTGGAGGGCGAGGGTGAGGCGCAGGTGCTGCGCTTTACCAATAATGTTGACGATGAGGTGGCGGCGGGCACCGAGCATCCATTGCGTGTGGTGATTGATCCGCTGACGCAGGAACCTTCCCCTTACGTGTTGATGCGTACCAATCTCGAAGCACTGGTGCATCGCAATGTGTTCTATCAGTTGGTCGAGTTGGCGCAGTCGCGTGAAATCGATGGCCATGAATGGTTGGGCGTCTGGAGTGGCGGGGTGTTTTTCCCTATTGGTCCGCTGGACGCTTAAATCCCAGGCAAACAAAAGGGCTCACGCGGGAGCCCTTTTTTATTGCGACCAGCCTGCCCGTTACATGTTCGGGTAGGTTGGGCCGCCAGCACCCTCTGGGGTTACCCAGGTGATGTTCTGCGACGGATCTTTGATGTCGCAGGTCTTGCAGTGCACGCAGTTCTGCGCGTTGATCTGGAACTTCTTGTCGCCGTTTTCCAGGCTCACCACCTCATAAACGCCGGCCGGGCAGTAACGCTGTGCAGGCTCATCGTACAACGGCAGGTTTTTACCCAGTGGGATGCTGGCGTCAGCGAGTTTCAGGTGGCAGGGCTGCTCTTCTTCATGGTTAGTGCTGGAGAGGAACACCGAGCTCAGCTTGTCGAAGCTGAGTTTGCCGTCTGGCTTGGGATAGTCGATTTTCGTCGAGTCAGCCGCCAGCTTCATGTGCGCGTAGTCAGGCTTAGTGTCGTGCAGGGTGAACGGGATCTTGCCACCGAAGATGTTCTGGTCCAGGTAGTTGAATGCGCCGCCACCGAGTACGCCGAACTTGTGAATCGCCGGGCCGAAGTTGCGGCTGCGGAACAGTTCGTCGAACAGCCAGCTGCCTTTGAATGCGTCAACGTAAGAAGTCAGCTCATCGCCGCCTTCTTTGCCGGCAAACAGGGCGTCAGCCACGGCGTCGGCCGCGAGCATGCCGGACTTCATGGCAGTGTGGCTGCCTTTGATCTTGGCGAAGTTCAGGGTGCCCAGATCGCAACCGATCAGTGCGCCGCCGTTGAAGACCATTTTCGGCAGCGAGTTCAGGCCGCCTTTGCAGATGGCGCGGGCGCCGTAAGCGACGCGCTTGCCGCCTTCCAAGTACTGGGCTACCACAGGGTGGTGCTTGTAGCGCTGGAACTCGTCGAACGGCGAGAGGTAGGCGTTGCTGTAGGACAGGTCGACGATCAGGCCGACCACGACCTGGTTGTTTTCCAGGTGATAAAGGAACGAGCCACCGGTGT
>NKIE01000352.1 GCA_002256055.1 Pseudomonas sp. PGPPP3
CCCGAGCGTGCCGGGTGGGGCTGACCGCATCAACGCGCAGATCAAGTTCCGCGAGCGCTGGAGGCCCTTCTGCCCGTCGATGCTCGACACGGTGGCGCCGAAGATGTTCAAGATCGATCATCCAAGCCCGTTCATGACCTTCACTTTTGAAGTGAATGACGAGTGGAAGCAGCGCGTTGGCGAAGTGGTGCACGAAGACGGCACCTCCCGTGCCCAGGTGCTCAAGCGCGAATACAACCCGCGCTACTACGACATGATGCTGGAGTTGGAGAAACTCACCGGCAATGGCGTGTCGCTGAACACTTCGCTGACCCGCCGCGGCGAAGCGATGATCTGCTCGCCGACCGATGCTCTGGACATGTTCTTCGGTTCGGACCTTGAGTACCTGATCATGCAGGACATCCTGGTGGTCAAGGATGGCCTCAAGCGCTATGACGACGCCAACTGAACTGCGGGTTCTGCAGTTTTGCCACGGTTATGACGGGCCCTTTCTTGATTGCGCCCGTCAGTACGCCAGCTTGTTCGTCGGTACGCCGTACAAGGTCACCACGGTTTACCTGACCGGCGCGCCGAGCGTCGAGGTGGAGCGAGGCTCGGCCTCCGACGAGGTGGTGTTTCTCGACTACCGTTCGCGCGATGTACGTGGTCTGAAGCTCAAAGCCATTCGCGATATCAAGCGGCTGGTGGCGGGGCGCAACTTCCAGCTCTGCATTGCTCATCGTTTCAAGCCGATTTATGTCGCCTTACTCGGCACTGACTTGCCGGTGATCGGCGTGCACCACGGGTTTGGCGACTACCAGCGCCTTAGCCGTAAGCTGTTTGCCAATTGCTTCCGCAAACGCTTGGCGCTGCTCGGCGTGTCCAACGCCGTGCGCAATGAAATCCGCGCCTGCCTGCCCAGCTGGCCGGCCGAGCGCATCGAGACCCTGTACAACCGTATCGATATCGCCGCCGTGCAAGCCGAGCAGGTTTGCCGTGACGACGCCCGCGCCCATCTCGGCTTGCCGCTGGACGCCTGGGTGGTCGGCAACGTCGGCCGCCTGCACCCGGATAAAGACCAGGCCACGCTGATCCGCGGTTTTGCTCAGGCCCTGCCGCAACTGCCTGAGGGCAGCCTGCTGGCGATCATGGGTAGTGGTCGGCTGGAGTCGTCGCTAAAAGCGCTAGCCACTGAATTAGGGGTGAGCGCTTCGGTCCGGTTCCTCGGCCAGGTGGCTCAGGGGCGACGCTACTTCAAAGCCTTCGACGTGTTTGCCCTGACCTCAGATCACGAACCCTTCGGCATGGTGTTGCTGGAGGCCATGGCCGCCGGGGTGCCGGTGATTTGCAGTGATTGTGGCGGTGGGCGGGAAGTGGTTGGAGGTGTTGGCGGGCTGTTCCCGCTGGGAGATGTCGAGTCTCTTTGCGTCTTATTGCAGCAATCGGCGGTCTGTACCCAGGAGCAGTTGCAAGGTACAGAACAGCGGATGTTGACATGCTTGGCTGAGCGCTTCTCTGATCGTGCCGTGGCGGCTGCTTTTTGGCGTTTGCCGGTGATGCCCATCGTCAATGGTCGGTCGGCTTGAGCGCGCTTTTTATGCGCGCCGGGATCGGCCGACGCCGACTTTGGCGGCTTCGCCTCAAGGGCGAATGGAGCTCTGATTGAATGTGCTGGTAACCGGGGGCGCCGGCTATATCGGCTCGCACACCGTACTTGAGCTGCTTCGTGCCGGGCATGATGTGGTGGTCTTGGACAACCTTTGCAACAGCGCGCCGCAAGCCTTGCAGCGCGTGCAGCAACTGGCTGGGCGAGCGCTGGAGTTCTGCGAAGGCGACATCCGTGATAAGGCACTGCTGGATCAGCTGTTTCGCACCCGGCGCATTGAGGCAGTGCTGCATTTTGCCGGACTCAAAGCGGTTGGCGAAAGCATGAGCAACCCTATGCAGTACTATGCCAATAACTTCGTCGGGACGCTGACACTTTGTCAGGCCATGGCTGAGGCGGGGGTCTTTTCTCTGGTATTTAGCTCGTCGGCGACGGTTTATGGCGAGCCATCCTGCATGCCGATAAGTGAAAGTTGTCCGACCAGCGGGGCCGCCAACCCTTACGGTCGCAGCAAGCTAATGGTTGAGCAGCTGCTGCAGGACCTACAGCGCTCCGACCCGCGCTGGTCGATTGCGCTATTGCGCTATTTCAATCCGGTTGGCGCGCACGCCAGCGGCCAGTTGGAGCGGTTGACGGTGCATGGCAGCGACTATCCGACTGCCGACGGCACCTGCATTCGTGATTACATCCATGTGCTGGATTTGGCGCTAGGGCATCTGCGGGCGCTGGAGTTCATCGCGCGGAAAACGGGTTGCCATATCTGGAATCTGGGCACTGGCAAGGGCTATTCCGTACTGGAAGTTATTCATGCCTTCGAGCAGGTTTGCGGAGTCAGGTTGCGTCATACGTTAGGCCCGCGGCGGGCGGGCGACGTCGCGGCGAGCTGGGCGGATCCGAGCAAGGCTGCGCGCGAACTGGGCTGGAAAGCTGAGCGAGGCCTAGATGAAATGATGAGCGATACTTGGCGCTGGCAAAGTCTGAACCCACAAGGCTATCGCTGATTTTTTAAGGGAGACCCCGTAGAGGATGTTATGAATAAGTCACCAAGCATCTGCCTGCTGATGCCATATTTCGGAAAATGGCCTTTCTGGATGCCATTTTTCCTGCAGAGCTGTCGTTACAATCCGAGCATCGACTGGCTGTTCTTCTCCGACTGCGGGCCGTTGGAAAATTCCCCTGAGAATGTCCGGGTGGTGTCCATGAGCTTTGCGCAATACTGTCAGACTGTATCCCGCAGTCTGGGGATCGAGTTTCAGCCAGGCAAGGCTTACAAACTTTGCGATATTCGTCCGGCTTTTGGTTCTATTCACGAAGATGAATTGCAGGGCTACGATTTCTGGGGCTTTGGCGATATCGATCTGGTGTACGGTGATTTGCGTGCCTACTTTACCGATCAGCGCTTGCAGAGCTATGACCTCTACTCCACCCATGCTAGGCGTGTGTCGGGGCATCTTTGTCTGATCCGTAACACCCCGCGCATGCGCGACGCCTTCAAGCTGATCCCGAATTGGCAGCAGCGTTTTTGCGACCAGCAGCATCTGGCTGTGGATGAGGGGGCGTTCACGCGCATTTTCCTGCGCAACAAAAATCTCCCGCAAATTCTGCAGCGGCTAATAGGTCGGTTGAACCCTTGGTATCGTCGCAGCGAGTTTGTTGAAGCCTACAGTACGCCTTATGCGCGGATTGACTGGCTCGATGGCAGTCGTGATTTTCCGCAGCGCTGGCTGTGGAATAAGGGCAAATTGAGCAATGACCGTGATCAGGGGCGGGAGTTTCCCTACTTCCACTTCATTGTCTGGAAGCAACAAGAATGGAAAATCTTGCAGCAGGAGCAGCTCGAAGTAGCCTGTGCCTTTGCTGGAACCACTACCTGGTCGCTGAGTGCGCAGGGTTTTAAGCAGGAGCAGGCATGAGTCGGCGAGTGAAAGTGCTGCAGTTGCAGCCGGACTACAACGTCAAGGCGCATGACTTCGCTGACTTGGCCGAGCAGATCGTAAAAGCCCTACCGGCCGCGCACTACGAAGTGGTAGCGGCTTTTTTGCGGGGCGAGCCGGGGTTTGGGGAGTCGGTTAGTCGAGCGGAGCGTTCGATCTACTTCAACTTCGCCGACCGTCAGCTCAAGGGACTGCGTTTGCGCGCCATGTGGGAGCTCTATCGTTTCTGCA
>NKIE01000353.1 GCA_002256055.1 Pseudomonas sp. PGPPP3
CTGGAGGCGGTGATTTCATGAAACATCAGGCCGTAGGGGTTGATCAGGAAGTCATCGGTGCCCGGCACCTTGGCGGAAATATGGGTGAAGATCAGATCGTCCCAGCCATGCAGGGCGATCAGCCGATAACAGGCGGCCAGGTCGACACGGGCCTGCCATTCGGCGGCGCTGACTTGGGTTTTGACGCTGACAGTGGTGGCTGGAGCATTCATGCTGATCACCTCGCGGGTTGTGGGAGCCTGCAAGCAGGACGTGCAAGGAGTCTAGCGAGAGAATCTGCCGCAGCTAGTCGCCTTGGCAGCCAGCGGACTGACCCAGCGAGTCACACCAACTCAGGATACTGGGCGGCGAGCAACGGCCAGTCGCGCTGCACCTGAGGCTCATCCGCCAACAAGGCGAAGCCGGCAAACTCGAAGCCCGGCGCCAGGGTACAACCCACCAGACTGAAATCGCCCTGGGTCCGCGCAGCCTGCCAGGCCTGGGCGCGCACCAGCCGTTGCGGCAGCACCTGCGCCGCCACCGGGCCAAGCAGTTGCCGCTCGATGGCCGCAGGGCTGTCGGCAATTAGCAGTTCCAGCGGCGCACCCTCATAGAAATGCCAGAGCTCGTCGGCATCCACCCGATGCCAGCGGCTGACCTGCCCGGCCGGCAACAGAAAGACAATCGCCGACGCCAGCAAGCGCCCACTCGGCAGGCACTCGCTCGACTCGTACAGGCGACGGTAATAGCCACCCTCGGGGTGGGCCTGCAGTTGCAGCAGGTCGATCAGCTCGACGGCGCGCGGGTGCATCAGCCCTGCAGCGCCTGAATCAGCTCGGCCAGCCAAGGCTCGGCATCAGCTTCCGGGCTGGCGGTTTCGCTGGCATCCAGGCGCAGCATCGGCAGCACCTCGCGAATACCCAGCTCGGCATACAACTCGCGAACCATTTCACCGCCGCCGCAAAAGGTGTCGCCATAGCTGGAATCACCTAGGGCCAGCACCGCACCCGGCAAACCCTGCCAGGCCGGCAGGTGATCGCGGATGGCGTAATACAGCGGCTGCAGGTTGTCGGGCAACTCACCCATGCCAGTGGTCGAGGTCACCACCAGAAACGCCTCGGGGGCAAAGGCCTGCACGTCGGCCAGCTGCGCCCGCGGCTGGTGCCAAGCCTCAAGACCTGCCGCCACCAACAATTGCTGGGCGTGGCGGGCCACTTCTTCGGCGGTGCCGTAGACCGACCCGGAAAGAATCGCAACTTTCATCAATGCTCCTGAAACATACGGAAATCCTCGGGTATTATGCCGCAAGTAGACAGCCCCTCCCGATGTTTTAGAATGCCTCCAACCTGCATTGCGGATACTTCAATGATCAACGCCAAACTGCTGCAAATGGTGATCAACGCCTCGAATGACGGCATCGTTGTGGCCGAGCAAGAAGGTGAGGACAACATCCTCATCTATGCCAACCCGGCATTCGAGCGCCTGACCGGCTACCAGGCGCAAGACATCCTCTATCAGGACTGCCGCTTCCTGCAGGCCGGCGACCGCCAGCAAGAGGGCCTTGATGCGATTCGTGACGCAGTGATCCACAACCGTCCGTGCCGGCAGATCATCCGTAACTACCGCAAGGACGGCAGCCTGTTCTGGAACGAACTGTCGATTACCCCAGTGTTCAACGAAGCCGACCAGTTGACCTATTACATCGGCATCCAGAAAGACGCCACCGCCCAGGTCGAAGCCAACCAGCGTGTTCAGGAGCTAGAACAGGAAGTCGCCCAACTGCGCGCCGAGCTGGCCAGCCTGAAAGGCTGAACCTAAGGCCAGGGCAAAGGTCTGATAGTTGCATAGCACTATCTCATGCAACCTGTGCCAGGCCCCTGTAATGTCAAAGCCCCCCCTGCTCAACCGCGATGAACTGGACTATATCCAGCAGATTCTCGGCTACTCACTAACCAGTAACATCCTCCCGGTGCAAACGTTTCGGGTGGATGGCGGCTCGGCGGCCAACAGCATCCTGGCTGGGCTGGGCCGCAACGCCCAACTGCACCTGGAAGCTCAGTTTGGCGACCAGTGCCTGCGTTTCCCCCTGCAACTGGTCGAAGACGAGTTCCATGCCTTGCACTTGGAGCTCGGCGCGCCGGGTATTTATCAGCAGGGTGAAATACAACGCCCCTGGCGCCTGACCTTGGCGCAGCCCATGCCCTTGCTGCACGCAAATGGCCAGGCCAGCGACCTGCGCATTCACGAAATCTCGCCGGCCGGCGTCCTGGTCGAGAGCAACGAGACGTCCGCGCCAGCCGACTTCGACTTGTGGTTACCACTGCCCGAACAGGAGCCCATCGAACTGCATGGCAGCCGCGTGCGTCGCACCGCCAACCATCTGACCGCCTTCCGCCTGGACATGCTGCCCAGCCAGCAAAGCGAGCGACTGCGCCACTTCATCTTCCAGCAGCACCGCCTGCAACATCCGCAACTGCAGCAACAGCGCGCCTGAAACAGGCAAAAAAAATCCGCTAGCCAAAGGTGTGGCAGCTAGCGGATTGCGCAGCAGTTACGAGGGTCTATCAGGCCGCGAATTCATCGTCGCTGAAGGCCATCAAGCTGGCCTTACCCGCCAACACTTCAGCCAGCAGACCATCGGTTTCGGTGAGTACACGGGCAACATAGAAGTCGGCTGATTTCAGCTTGGCGCCATAGAACGCGGTTTCGCTGCTGCCCGCCGCCAGTTGCTCGGTGGCCACCTGAGCCATCCGCGACCAGAACCAGGCCAGGCTAGTCAGGGCGAACAGACGCAGATAAGGGGTGGCGGCGGCGCCGGCTTGCTCAGCATCCTTCATGCCTTCGCTGGCGATCCACAGCGTGGCTTTCTGCAGCTGCTGTAATGCCTTACCTACTGCGGCCGCATGGGGCGCCTGGGGATTGGCCTGCAACCAGCCATTGAGCAGGGCGAAGTAGCTGCGCACTGCGCGGCCACCGCCTAGAGCCAGCTTGCGCCCGACCAAATCCAGCCCCTGAATGCCGTTGGTGCCTTCGTAGATCCGCGTGATGCGCGCATCCCGCACCAGTTGCTCGATGCCCCAATCCTGGGTGTAACCAGAGCCGCCGAGTACCTGCAGACCATCGTTGGCGCAGTTGAAACCTTCATCGGTCAGGAATGACTTAACCACCGGGGTGAGCAGTTGAACCAGGTCATCGGCTTGCTCGCGCACCTGCGCATCCGGATGGCTATGGGCCACGTCCAGGTGCAGGCCGGTGAAGTAGGCCAGAGCGCGACAGCCTTCGATCATCACTTTCTGGCGCAACAGATTACGCCGCACATCGGGGTGCACAAGGATCGAGTCGGCGGGTTTTTCCGGCGACTTGGGCCCCAGCAAGGAGCGGCTTTGGAGGCGCTCTTTAGCAAATCCCAGGCTGATCTGGTAAGCGCTCTCTGCAATCCCCAAGCCCTGCATGCCGACCATCAGACGGGCCGAGTTCATCATGGTGAACATGCACTTCAGGCCCTTGTTGGCCTCACCGATCAACCAGCCCTGGGCGCCTTCAAAGTTCATCACACAGGTGGCAGAACCCTTGATGCCCATCTTGTGTTCCAGCCCACCGCAAAACGCCGGGTTGCGGCTGCCATCGGCCAGAAACTTAGGCACCAGAAACAGGGAGATCCCCTTCACGCTGTCCGGTGCATCGGGCAGCTTGGCCAGCACCAGATGGAGGATGTTGTCGACCATGTCGTGCTCGCCGCCGGTGCTCCAGATCTTGGTTCCGGTCACTG
>NKIE01000354.1 GCA_002256055.1 Pseudomonas sp. PGPPP3
ACGCGCGGATCAAGTCCTACGCGCCCTACGAAAACGTCCGCGCCCAGGCCTACCCGGCGATCCTCGCCGTGGCCGGCTACAACGACAGCCGCGTGCAGTACTGGGAAGCAGCCAAGTGGGTGGCCAAGTTGCGCGCGAGCAAGACCGACAACCAGCTGTTGCTGCTGAAAACCGACCTGGACGCCGGCCACGGCGGCATGAGCGGCCGCTACCAGGCGCTCAAGGATGTGGCGCTGGAGTACAGCTTCCTGCTCAAGGTGCTCGCGAGCGCGCCATGACCGCAGCGGCGGCGGCCACCGCGCCAGCCCAGGGCTTTGTCCTGACACAGCACTGGCGCGACACGCCCACCGGCACCGAGGTCGAGTTCTGGCTAGCTACCGATGCCGGCCCGCGCCTGCTGCGCCTGGCGCAGCAGCCCGCCGTGGCGTTTATCCCAGAAGCCCAGCGCGCCCAAGCCGAGGCACTGCTGCAGGGCGAGCGCGATGTCGAGCTGCGCCCCTTGGGCCTGCGCGACTTTCACCACAGGCCGGTGCTCGGCCTGTATTGCCAGCACTACCGCCAATTGCTGCACCTCGACAAGCTGCTGCGTGGTGCCGGGATGGATGTCTACGAGGCTGATATTCGTCCGCCCGAGCGCTACCTGATGGAGCGCTTTATCACCGCACCCGTCAGTTTTAGCGGCCGTCCAGATGCTGACGGCGTGCTGCTCGATGCCCAGTTAAAGCCCGCGCCGGACTATCGCCCGCCGCTGCGCCTGGTCTCACTGGACATCGAAACCAACCCCCAGGGCGAGCTGTATTCCATCGCCCTAGAAGGCTGCGGCCAACGCCAGGTGTATATGCTCGGCCGGGCCCAAGCGGCGGACCCAGCAGTCGACTTCCAACTGGAGTACTGCGCCAGCCGTGGGCAGCTGCTGGAGCGCCTGAACCAGTGGTTGGCCACCCACGACCCCGACGCCATCATCGGCTGGAACCTGGTGCAGTTCGACCTGCGCGTGCTGCACGAACATGCGCGGCGCCTGGCCATCCCCTTGCGCCTCGGCCGTGACGGCGCGGAAATGCTCTGGCGTGAGCACGGCAGCGGCAACCAGCATTACTTCGCCTCGGCGGCCGGACGTCTGCTGATCGACGGCATCGAGGCCCTGCGCGAGGCGACCTGGCGCTTCAGCTCGTTCAGCCTGGAAAACGTCGCCCAGACCCTGCTCGGCGAAGGCAAGTCGATCGACAACCCCTACCAGCGCATGGCCGAAATCGACCGCATGTTCGTCGAGGACAAGCCCGCCCTGGCGCGCTACAACCTGCGTGACTGCGAACTGGTGACGCGAATCTTCGCCAAAACCGAGCTGCTGACCTTCCTGCTCGAACGCGCCACCGTCACCGGCCTAGCCGTGGACCGCAGCGGCGGTTCAGTCGCCGCCTTCACTCATCTGTATTTGCCCTTGATGCACCGCCAGGGCTTTGTTGCACCTAACCTCGGCGAGCGCCCGCCGCAGGCCAGCCCCGGTGGTTTCGTCATGGAGTCGCAGCCAGGCCTGTACGAGTCGGTGCTGGTGCTGGACTACAAGAGCCTCTACCCATCGATCATCCGCACCTTCCTGATCGACCCCGTGGGTTTGGTACAAGGCCTGCAGCAGCCCGACGATGGGAACTCGGTGGCGGGTTTTCTCGGCGCCCGCTTCTCACGCCACAGCCATTGCCTGCCGGGCATCGTGGCGCGGGTGGCCGAGGGCCGGGAAACCGCCAAGCGCGAGCACAACCAGCCACTGTCCCAGGCCCTGAAGATCATCATGAATGCCTTCTACGGCGTGCTCGGCTCCAGCGGTTGTCGCTTCTTCGACACGCGCCTGGCCTCCTCGATCACCCTGCGCGGCCACCAGATCATGCACCGTACCCGCGCGCTGATCGAAGCCGAGGGTTATCAGGTGATCTATGGCGACACCGACTCGACCTTTGTCTGGCTCGGCCGCGAACACGACGAAGCCGACGCCACACGCATCGGCCTGGCACTGGTGCAGCGGGTCAACCAGTGGTGGCGCGAGCACCTGCACAGCGAACTGGGCCTGGACAGCGCCCTAGAGCTGCAATTCGAGACCCACTATCGGCGCTTCTTGATGCCCACCATTCGCGGCGCCGAAGAAGGCAGCAAGAAGCGCTATGCCGGCCTGGTACGCCGCGCCGACGGCAATCAGGAGATGGTCTACAAAGGCCTGGAAACCGTGCGCAGCGACTGGTCGCCGCTGGCCCAGCAGTTCCAGCAGGAGCTGTACCTGCGCATCTTCAAGCGCCAGCCCTACCAGGCCTATGTGCGCGATTTCGTGCAACGCACCCTGGCCGGCGAGCTGGACGAGTTGCTGGTGTATCGCAAACGCCTGCGCCGCAAACTCGACGACTATGAGCGCAATGTGCCGCCCCACGTGCGCGCCGCGCGCCTGGCCGACGCCTACAACGACCTGCACGGCCGGCCCCGGCAATACCAGAGCGGCGGCTGGATCAGCTATGTGATCACCCGCGCCGGCCCGGAACCGCTGGAAGCACGCAGCGCGCCCATCGACTACGAGCACTACCTGACCCGCCAGTTGCAGCCGGTGGCCGACGCCATCCTGCCCTTCGTCGACGACGACTTCAGCGCCTTGGTGGGCGGCCAACTCGGGCTGTTCTAAGCACTCGACTGAGGGCATCCTCGGCGCAGCCCGCAGGGCAAATGAAGGTAGACTGCCGGCCTCCGATTCCCGCCGCCACCAGCCGAGACCACCATGAAGCGCTTTGTCCTGCTCGATACCGCCCCGATCCCCAACAACGGCGGCGCCCTGTGCCTGTTCGAGTACGGCGAAGACTTCGTGATCAAGATCCAGGGCGGCGACGGCGGCCAGTTGATGAACACGCGCATGCACGGCTCGGAAGATGCCCTGGCGCAAATCCCCTGCAAGCGCATCGCCGGTCGCCCAGCACCGCGCGGCCTGGTCGGCGGTTTGGGCATGGGCTTTACCCTGGCCTCGGCGCTGCAACACATCGGCAAGAACGGCCAGGTGGTGGTGGCCGAACTGGTGCCAGGGGTGATCGAGTGGAACCGCGGCCCGCTGGGCGAGAAAGCCGGCATGCCGATCCTCGACCCACGCGCCGAGATCCGTTGCCAGGATGTGGCCGAGGTGATCAAAAGCGAACCTCTGGGCTTCGACGCCATCATGCTGGACGTCGATAACGGCCCCGAAGGCCTGACCCACACCGGCAACAACTGGCTGTACTCGATGGCTGGCCTGCACGCCTGCCACCGCGCCCTGCGCCCGGCCGGCATCCTCGCGGTATGGGCAGCCAGCGCCGACCGCAAGTTCGCCGATAAAGTCGGCAAGGCCGGATTCAAGGTCGAGGAAGTGCAGGTCTACGCCCACGGCAACAAGGGCACCAAACACACCCTGTGGATCGGCAGCAAACTCAAGGCCTAACCGGCGTGCTTTAGCCGTCATAGAGAACGGGTTAAGCTTCGGTTATGTGATCAAACGAATTAGCAGGTAAGAACATGAGCACGGAAAAATCCGCAGCGACCCTCAAGACCGACCGCATCATTGCCGAAGCCCAGCGTTCGCGCGAAGCCGGCTACCGCGACAAAGCGTTGAAAATGTACCCCCACGTGTGCGGCCGCTGCAGCCGTGAGTTCGCCGGCAAGCGCCTGAGCGAACTGACCGTGCACCACCGCGACCACAACCACGCCAACAACCCGCAAGCTGGCTCCAACT
>NKIE01000355.1 GCA_002256055.1 Pseudomonas sp. PGPPP3
AGCCGAGCAGGTTGAGGTCGTGATCGACCACGCCTTCACGGGCGTCCATAACGAACACCACAACGTTGGCGTCCTGAATCGCCTGCAGGGTTTTCACCACTGAGAACTTTTCCACCGCCTCAAAGATCTTGCCGCGGCGACGTACGCCGGCGGTGTCGATCAGGGTGTACTTCTCGTCATCGCGCTCGAACGGGATGTAGATACTGTCGCGCGTGGTACCAGCCTGATCGTAGACGATTACCCGGTCTTCACCGAGCATGCGGTTAACCAAGGTCGACTTGCCGACGTTGGGCCGGCCGATGATGGCCAGCTTGATGCCGTCCTTCTCGCTCGGACCAGGAATGCGCTTGGCTTCTTCGCCTTCGGCCACTTCTTCGTCTGGATCAAAGGCTTCTTCAACCGGGTCTTTGGGGAAGTCACCCAACGCCACTTCGAGCATCTGGGTAACGCCGCGACCGTGGGCGCCGGCAATCGCCAACGCATCGCCCATACCCAGCGGGCTGAACTCGGCGCGCGCCAGGTCAGGGTCGATGTTGTCGACCTTGTTGGCCACCAAGAAGGTGCGTTTGTTGCGCTTGCGCAGGTGCTCGCCAATCATCTGGTCGGCGGCGCACAAACCGGCACGCGCATCGACCATGAACAGCACGGCATCGGCTTCTTCGATAGCCTGCAGGGACTGCTCGGCCATCTTCGCGTCGATGCCGTCTTCGTCACCGGAAATACCACCGGTGTCGATCACGATATAAGTGCGCCCCTGCCACTTGGCCTCGCCATACTGGCGATCACGCGTCAGCCCCGAGAGATCGCCGACGATGGCATCCCGGGTTCTGGTCAGGCGGTTGAACAGTGTGGACTTGCCCACGTTGGGGCGGCCCACCAGGGCGATTACCGGAACCATTGGCTCCTCCAGGGTGAAAACTAAAAAACACAAAGGCCGCTGCCGTAAAAACGGCAGCGGCCGGATACTGTTACTCAGCTTAGCGGATGGTCAAAGCGACCAGTTCACCGCTATTGCCGAAGGCATACAACCAGTCACCCACCACCAGCGGACGGGCACGCAGGCCGTCGCTGTCGATGTGCTCGCGCCCCACAAAACGGCCGTCAGTCTGGCTTAGCAGATGCAGGTAACCTTCAAAGTCACCGACAGCGATATAACTTGAATACACCGCAGGCGCCGACAGCTGGCGACGGGCCAGGCCATCATTGCTCCACAAGGCGGACGCCGAACGCTCATCCACACCTTCGAGGGTGCCGTTGGCCAGGCTTACATAAACACTGCCCAGGCCCTGATCTAGTCCGGCGTAGCTGGATGCTTCACGCTGCCAGAGTACGCGACCGTTGTTGATATCCACACCGGCAACCCGGCCTTGGTAGCTGACCACATACAGGGTGTCGCCGACCAAACGCAGACCACCGTCGATATCGACAATACGATCCAGCTCCGAACGGCCCTGAGCCACAGCTACGCGCTGCTCCCAAACCGGGAAGCCGCGCTGAGTATCAACCGCCACCACCTTGCCCGAGGACAAGCCGGCGATCGCCAGACGATCCGTCAACACCGGGCCACCGGTGCCGCGCAGAGTCAGAACCGCCGGAGTGCTTTCGTAGATCCAGCGCTGGTTGCCCGTGGCGCTATCAAAGCCAATCAGACGGTCATCCTGGGTCTGCACCACCACCACATCGGCATTTACTGCCGGTGCAGCCAATACTTCGCTGGTCACCACAGCGCGCCACTTCTGCTCGCCAGTGGACTGGTCGAGGGCAATCACTTCACCCTTGAGCGTCCCCACCACAACCAGGCCATGACCTACGCCAATGGCGCCGGAGACGGGCAGTTCCAGGTCCTGCTCCCACAGCACATCGCCGCTGAAACGGTCCATGGCCATGACCACGCCTTCGACATCGGCAGCATAGATGTGATCGCCATCAACGGCGGGGGTGAGCAGGTTGTAGCCCTCGCCCTGGCCATTGCCGACGGAACGACTCCACTCGCTCTTGAGCTCAACCTCAGTGGTGAACTCAGGCAGCTCGGCTGGCGGCAATTCCTTTTTGCTGTTGCTGCTGCAACCCACGACCGTAACGGCCAAGGCCAGCAATGCGGCGTTCTTCCAGCGCATCACGTTATGCATCCCCTTTGGCCAGATCGTCGATCTTGATTTGCAGGCCGCCGACGGCCGCTTCGGCAGTCAATGCGGCCTTGGCTTTTTCATAGGCCTGCAGGGCTTCATCACTGCGCTCCAGCTTGACCAGCAGATCACCTTTCAGCTCTTCACGGGCGGCAACGAAGGCCGGCTCAGCATCGCCGGCCAGCAGCTTGAGGGCATCTTCGGTTTTATCTTGCGCGGCCAGTACCCGCGCCAGACGCTGACGCGCCAGTTCGCCGAGGGTGGCATCCGCTGGCTTATCGATAACCGCCTGCAATTCAGCACGGGCGTCGTCGAGTTTGCCCGCTTCTACAGCAACTTTTGCCAGCAACAGACTTGCATACTGGGCGTAATGACTGCCCGCGTAATCGGCCTTCAGCTTGCCCGCCAGCTCAGCGACCTTGCCAACATCGGCCTGACCGTCAGCCACCAGGCTGTTTTCCAGCAATTGCTGGTAGAGCACCGAGGCGCCTTGCGCTTCAGCGACCTGATGTTTTTGCCAGGCTTGCCAGCCAAACACCACGACCAGGGCCAAAGCACCGCCAGTCAACAGGGGCTTGCCATTGCGCTGCCACCAGTCACGGATCACCGCCAACTCTTCATCTTCGGTACGCGACACCCCAATACTCCTATTGGCTAAATGCTCAAGCCTGCAGACAGGCCGCCAGTTGCTCGGAAAGAGCAGCCCAGCTGATATGTTGTTGATCGCCGTTGTCGCGCAGAGGTTTCAACCCAACAACCTGTTGAGCCAACTCATCTTCGCCCAAGATCAGCGCAAACAGTGCGCCGCTCTTGTCGGCCTTTTTAAACTGACTCTTGAAGCTGCCGGCGCCGGCATTCATCTGCAGGCGTAAACCCGGCAGACGATCACGCAACTGCTCGGCCAGCACCAGCGCCTGCAATTCGGCAGCCTCACCAAAGGCACAGAAATACACGTCAACCTGGCGGGCAATATCGGTCGGTACTTGCTCCAGGGTTTCCAGCAGCAACACCAGACGCTCGACACCCATGGCAAAGCCAACGCCAGCAGTAGGCTTGCCGCCCATCTGCTCAACCAGGCCATCATAACGGCCACCGGCACACACGGTACCTTGTGCACCGAGTTTATCGGTTACCCATTCGAATACAGTCTTGCTGTAGTAGTCGAGGCCACGCACCAGCTTGGGATTGATTACGTACGGAATGCCAGCAGCATCCAAGCGCGCCTTCAAGCCTTTGAAGTGCACCTTCGAGGCTTCATCCAGGTGGTCGGCCAACTTCGGCGCATCCACCAACAGGGCCTGGGTTTCCGGCACCTTGGTATCGAGGATACGCAGTGGATTGCTGCTCAGGCGACGCTTGCTGTCTTCGTCCAGCTGATCCAGCCGCGCCGACAGGAACTCGACCAACGCCTCACGGTAATTGCCCCGAGCCTCGCTGGTGCCCAGGCTGTTGAGCTCCAGAGTTACGGCTTTACGAATGCCCAGCAGGCCCCACAGGCGCCAGGTCATGATGATCAATTCAGCATCAATGTCCGGACCGTCGAGGTTGAACACCTCAATGCCGATCTGATGAAACTGCCGATAGCGG
>NKIE01000356.1 GCA_002256055.1 Pseudomonas sp. PGPPP3
GAGCGGCTTTCCAGAAGATCAGCGCGTCGTTCGTAGGTCCGACCAAGGGACTGCTGCAAACGCCAACGCCGGATGTGTTCGTGGTTGCCACTCAGCAACACTGATGGAACACGCTTGTCCGCATACACCTCCGGACGGGTGTAATGGGGGCAATCGAGCAGGCCGTCGGTAAACGAATCCTCCTCGGCGGAGTCCGCATGACCCAATGCCCCAGGCAAGAGTCGCGTCACCGCATCGATCAGCACCATCGCCGGCAGCTCACCGCCGGAAAGGACGTAATCACCAATCGACCATTCCTCATCGACATGCGCCTCAATAAAGCGCTCGTCGACCCCCTCGTAGCGGCCGGCGATGAGGATTAAAGCCTCCTCTTGCACCAACTCGCGTACCGCCGACTGATTCAGTTGGCGACCTTGCGGCGACAGGTAAATCACTTTGGCATTACCGCCGGCAGCCTGCTTGGCATCAGCCAGAGCATCTTGCAGCGGCTTGATTTTCATCACCATGCCCGGACCGCCGCCAAAAGGCCGATCATCCACTGTTTGGTGGCGATCTTCGGTATAGGCACGAGGATTCCAGCAGGTCAGTTGCAACAACCCCTGCTTCACCGCACGACTGGTAATGCCGTATTCGCTGATGGCGGAAAACATCTCCGGGAACAGGGTAATGACTTCAACTCGCAAGCTAGCCATGTTTCTTACTAACCCGCGTGCTTAGAAATCAGCATCCCAGTCCACCCGCATCTCACCCGCCGTAAGGTCAATCGTCAGCACGCATTGCTCCGTATAGGGCAACAAGCGCTCACGATCATCCAGGCTGTCAGCGCAGGATTTCACCACCATCACATCGTTCGAACCGGTTTCCAGTAGATGATCGATGCGTCCGAGCAATTGCCCGTGCTGATCGATAACCTTCAGACCTTCCAACTGGTACCAGTAGTACTCGCCGTCGGTCAGATCAGGAAACAAGCTGCGGGGTACGCAAATTTCAAAGCCCGAGAGAGTACGTGCCTCATCCCGGTCATCGAGCCCCTTCAGCTTTGCCACGAGCACCTTGTTTTGCGTGCGCCCGCTGGCCAGCTCAACCTGTCGTACCACGCCGTCGCGCCGGAGCGTCCAGTGCGTGTAGTCGAGCAGGTTGTCAATCGGATCAGTGAAAGAGTAAACCTTCACTTCGCCGCGAACGCCGTGCACCGAGAAAATCTTGCCAATAACGATCAGGTTATCGGCTTGGGCTGGCGTCGCAGTCATGCTGATCAGGCCGAAGCCTTGGCAGCTTCCTTCAGCAGCTGAGCGGCACGCTCAGACGGCTGTGCACCCTGGCTGATCCAGTAGGTAGCACGCTCTTGGTCAACCGAGAGACGCACTTCACCACCAGTAGCGATCGGATTGAAGAAGCCGATACGCTCAACAAAACGACCATCGCGCGCATTGCGGCTGTTGGTCACGGTCAGGTGATAAAACGGGCGCTTCTTGGAGCCGCCACGAGCAAGACGAATAGATACCATGTGAACATCGTTCCTGTAGTCGGTGCTGCAAAACTAAAATTGCACACTGGGCACGGGGCCCGAAAGGCCGCACATTCTAAAGATTGTGCGAGGTTAATTCAACAGATAAGTGCGAAGCACACATCTGCCTGCATTCAGCCAGCCGAACCCAGGTTCGGCCTTATGAAACTGTCATGCCGGACGCCGTCAAAGACGCGGCATACCGCCGCCGGGCAGCATCCCGCCCATACCGCGCATCATTTTGGCCATGCCGCCTTTGGCGGTAAATTTCTTCATCATCTTCTGCATTTGTTTGTGTTGCTTGATCAATCGCCCGATGTCCTGCACCTGAGTACCGGAGCCCATGGCGATGCGGCGTTTGCGCGAACCGCTGATAATTTCCGGATCGCGGCGCTCACCCGGCGTCATCGAGTTGATGATCGCTTCCATCTGTTTGAACTGCTTCTCGGCGGCCACTTGTGCGCCACCCATTTGCGCCAGATTGACGCCACCCATGGTCGGCAACTTGTCCATCAGGCCGCCGAGGCCACCCATATTCTTCATTTGTTGCAGCTGATCGCGGAAGTCTTCGAGATCGAAGCCCTTACCTTTCTTCAGCTTCTTCGCCAGCTTGTCGGCTTTTTCCTTGTCCAGCGTCTGCTCGGCCTGTTCGATAAGACTGAGCACGTCACCCATGCCAAGAATCCGCGAGGCAATCCGATCAGGATGGAAGGGTTCAAGCGCGTCGCTCTTCTCCCCCATACCAAGGAACTTGATCGGCTTACCGGTGATTGCGCGCACGGACAGTGCCGCACCGCCACGGGCATCACCATCGACCTTAGTCAGCACCACACCCGTCAGCGGCAGCGCGTCAGCAAAGGCCTTGGCGGTATTGGCGGCGTCCTGACCGGTCATGGCATCGACCACAAACAGGGTTTCAACCGGCTTGATCGCCGCATGCACAGCCTGGATCTCGGCCATCATCTCGGCATCGATGGCCAGACGACCGGCGGTATCGACAATCACCACATCGATGAACTTCAGCTTGGCTTCGCGGATCGCCGCCTCGGCAATGGCCACCGGCTGCTGACTGAGATCCGACGGGAAGAAGGTCACCCCCACTTCGGCCGCCAAGGTTTCCAACTGTTTAATAGCGGCGGGCCGATAAACGTCCGCCGACACCACCAGCACGGTCTTCTTCTTGCGTTCCTTAAGGAAGCGCGCCAGCTTGCCGACGGTAGTGGTCTTACCAGCACCCTGCAGGCCAGCCATCAGCACCACGGCGGGCGGAGCGGCATGCAGGTCAAGGTCTTCGTTGGCAGCGCCCATCAGCTCTTCGAGCTCGGCGCGCACAATCTTCACAAAAGCCTGGCCTGGGGTCAGGCTCTTTGATACTTCGGTGCCAACTGCGCGATCTTTGACCTTGTTGACGAAGTCTTTGACCACCGGCAAAGCCACGTCAGCTTCGAGCAACGCCATGCGCACTTCACGCAGGGTGTCTTTGATATTGTCCTCGGTCAGCTTGGCCTTGCCGGTAACGTGGCGCAGGGTCTGCGAGAGGCGATCTGTTAGATTTTCAAACATGCGCGTTCCTTTCAGGTTCTTCGCGAACCGAGGCTGGGCTTGCTGCAGGTCGCGGATTATAGCGAAGAGTCGTCGTCACCGACACCGCCTGCGGTCTTTCGAGGCAAGGCGGATGTATGCCACACTCACGACCTTTCAGGCTTGCCTTGCCAGGACTTATGCACCCTCTGCTTCCCAGCCTCATCGCCGCCGGCTTGTATGCCGGCACCACCGTCTACCAGGGCCTGCGCCTGGCCCAACGGGCTGCGCCGGACAAACGTTTACTGGGCCTGCTGAGCATCGCCGCCCTGCTGGCTCACGGCACGGCCCTTTATCTGCAGTTGATTACCGCCAGCGGCCTGAATCTGGACTTTTTCAACGCTGCCAGCCTGATCGCCGCCGCGGTGATCCTGCTGACCCTGCTGGCCTGCCGGCAGATTCCGGTGGAAAACCTACTGCTACTACTGCTGCCGTTAGGCGCGCTGACAGCGCTGATGGCCCAGTTTGCCCCAAGCGGCACAGCGCAGACCATCAATGAGCAGCCCGGCATCTTGGCTCATATCCTGCTGTCGATCCTGGCTTACGGCATGCTCACCATCGCCGTGTTCCAGTCCCTGCTCTTGCTGCTGCAGGACCACCAACTCAAGCACAA
>NKIE01000357.1 GCA_002256055.1 Pseudomonas sp. PGPPP3
CAAGGCCGGCGTCAAAGAGATGTTCAACGGCGCGCCATTGCCGCCCTTCTGCGTCTCGCTGAACGCCTACCTGGGCGCGCCAGGCATTGCTGCCGCGCTGGATCAAGGTGCGGACATCGTTATCACTGGCCGAGTCGTCGACAGCGCCGTGGTCAGCGGCGCTCTGGTGCACGAGTTTGGCTGGAGCTGGAGCGATTACGACCAACTGGCCCAAGCCGCCCTCGCCGGCCACTTGGTTGAATGTGGCGCGCAAAGCACTGGCGGCAACTTCACCGACTGGCGCGACGTGCCGGACTACGAACACATCGGCTTCCCGATCATCGAAGTCAGCGCTGACGGCAGCTTCACCCTCAGCAAGCCCGAGGGCACTGGCGGCCTGGTAACGCCGTTTACCGTCGGCGAGCAGATGCTCTACGAAATCGGCGACCCACGCACCTACCTGCTGCCAGATGTAATCAGCGACTTCAGCGCCGTCACCCTCGAACAAAGCGGTCCCGACCAAGTGCTGGTCAAAGGTGCCAAGGGCCTGCCGCCTACTGACCAATACAAGGTCAGCGCCACCCACCCGGACGGCTTCAAATGTACCGCCAGCTGCCTGATCGCGGGCATTGATGCCGTGGCCAAGGCCGAACGGGTCAGCCAGGCCATCATCAACAAGACCAGCGAAATTTTCAGCCAGCGTGGTTGGGGTCCGTACCGTGAAGTGAATATCGAGATTCTCGGTACGGAAGCCACCTACGGCGCCCACGGCCAACGCCGCGACACCCGTGAAGTAGTGATCAAGCTCGCCGTCAGTCACAGCAAGAAGGAAGCCCTGGTGCTGTTCTCTCGCGAGATCGCTCAGGCTTCCACCGGCATGGCGCCGGGCCTGACCGGCATCGTCGGCGGCCGCCCCACCGTTTACCCGGTGATTCGCCTGTTCTCCTTTCTGGTCGACAAGAGCGCCTGCACCCTGGAAGTGGAACTGGATGGCCAACGCACGCCCGTCGCCCTGCCCGACCTGGCTCCATTCGATCCGGCCAGCATCGCCACGTCTGCCGCCGTGCCGCAACCACAGGGCCAAACCGACGTCTGCGTGCCGCTGATCAAGCTGGCGGTGGCGCGCTCAGGCGACAAGGGTAACCACAGCAATATCGGCGTGATGGCCAGAAAGCCCGAGTATCTGGCGTGGATCGCGGCTGCGCTGAGTGAGGGCGCCGTGGCCGAATGGATGCAGCACGTACTCGACCCGCACACCGCCAAGGTGTCGCGCTGGTACCTGCCCGGCAGCCACAGCCTGAATTTTCTGCTGGAGAACGCCCTGGGCGGCGGCGGGATCGCCAGCCTGCGCATCGACCCGCAGGGCAAGGCCTTCGCCCAGCAGCTGCTCGAATTCCCGATTCCGGTGCCCCAGGCACTGGCTGACAGCCTGTAATAAGGACAATAACAATGGCATACGACTCAGTGTTCAAAGCCGGCCTGTTTGCCGGCCAGACCATCATGGTCACCGGCGGCGGCAGCGGCATCGGTCGCTGCACCGCCCATGAACTGGCAGCACTTGGCGCCCATGTGGTGCTGGTCGGGCGCAAGCTGGAGAAGCTGGAAAACACCTGTGCGGAAATCATCCACGACGGCGGCCAGGCCAGTTTCCAGGTCTGCGATATCCGCGAGGAAGACGCCGTCAAAGCCATGGTCAAAGCCGTGGTCAGCGAACGTGGGCAGATTCACCACCTGGTCAATAACGCCGGCGGCCAGTTCCCGGCCCCGCTGATCGGCATCAACCAGAAAGGCTTCGAGACCGTGGTGCGCACCAACCTGGTCGGTGGTTTTCTGGTGGCCAAGGAAGTGTTCATGCAAAGCATGAGCAAGCACGGTGGCAGCATCGTCAACATGCTCGCTGACATGTGGGGCGGCATGCCCGGCATGGGCCACTCCGGCGCCGCCCGCGCCGGCATGGAGAACTTCACCAAAACCGCCGCCTACGAGTGGGGCCACGCCGGCGTGCGGGTCAACGCCGTAGCGCCGGGCTGGGTTGCCTCCAGCGGCATGGACACCTACCCGGATGCGATGAAAAACATGATCCGCTCGCTCAAGGATCACGTGCCCCTGCAACGCATTGGCACCGAGGCGGAAATCGCCTCGGCCATCGTTTTCCTGCTCACGCCCGGCGCCAACTTCATCAGCGGCAACACCGTGCGTATCGATGGCGCCGCGAGCCAGGGCACCCGCGCCTGGACCCTGGCCAAAGCCAAGAACAGCGAGTCCTACAACGGCTTCCACCGGGCTTACCTGCCCGATGTACTGAAAGAGCAGGAGTAAGTCATGCCCGTCATTCAGTCTGAGATTGACGTCCACGGTACTGCCTTCGCGCAGAACCGCGAGACCATGCTGGCCACCATCGCCGGTTTTCGCGAGGTCGAGCAGAAGGTCCTGGACAAGGCCAATGAGGCCAAGGCCAAGTTCGAAAAACGCGGCCAGTTGCTGCCCCGCGAACGCATCAACCTGCTGCTCGACCCCGGCGCGCCGTTTCTGGAGCTGGCCTCGCTGGCCGGCTACAAGCTGCACGACGACAAGGACGGCAGCATGGCCGGCGGCGGCCTGATCGCTGGCATCGGCTATATCCAGGGCGTACGCAGCCTGGTGATCGCCAACAACAGCGCGATCAAGGGCGGCACCATCTCCCCCTCCGGCCTGAAAAAATCCCTGCGCCTGCAGCAGATTGCCTTCGAGAACAAACTGCCGGTGGTGACCCTGGCCGAAAGCGGCGGCGCCAACCTCAACTACGCCGCCGAGATTTTTGTCGAAGGCGCCCGCGGCTTCGCCAACCAGGCACGCATGTCGGCCATGGGCCTGCCGCAAATCACCGTGGTGCATGGTTCCAGCACCGCCGGCGGGGCCTATCAGCCCGGCCTGTCGGACTACGTGGTGGTGGTGCGCGGTAAGGCCAAGATGTTCCTTGCCGGCCCGCCGCTGCTGAAAGCCGCCACCGGCGAAGTGGCCACCGATGAAGAGCTGGGCGGCGCCGAAATGCACGCCCAGGTCGCCGGCACCGCCGAATACCTGGCCGAAAACGACGCTGATGGCGTACGCATCGCCCGCGAAATCGTCGGCATGCTGCCATGGAATGCGCAGCTGCCTGCCCCGGTGAAAACGCCCTATCAGGAGCCGCTGTATCCAGCCGAAGAGCTGCTCGGCATCGTGCCAAACGATGCGAAAAAGCCCTACGACGTGCGCGAGATCATCGCCCGTATCGCCGATGGTTCAGTGTTTCTCGACTTCAAAAACGAGTTCGACAACCAGACCGTCTGCGGCCACCTGGCCATCGAAGGCCAGCGCTGCGGCTTTATCGGCAACAACGGCCCGATCACCCCGAAAGGTGCCGCCAAGGCCGCGCAATTTATCCAGCTGTGCGAGCAGAGCAACACGCCGATTCTGTTCTTCCACAACACCACCGGTTTTATGGTCGGCACCGAGTCGGAACAGAACGGCGTGATCAAGCACGGCTCCAAGCTGATTCAGGCCGTGGCCAATTGCAGCGTGCCCAAGCTGACCATCGTCGTCGGCGGTTCCTACGGCGCGGGCAACTACGCCATGTGCGGCCGTGGTCTGGACCCACGCTTTATCTTCGCCTGGCCCAACAGTAAGACCGCCGTAATGGGCGGCGCCCAGGCCGGCAAGGTGCTGCGCATCGTTACCGAGGGCAAGCACCTGAA
>NKIE01000358.1 GCA_002256055.1 Pseudomonas sp. PGPPP3
TATTGATTATCCCTTTAACGACAAGTGCCGCCGAAACAGTTGGGCAATCCATAACGCTTGAAGATGCGCTGGCACAAGCACTCACGGAGAATCCCGAGTTCGCTGCCGCCCAGTGGAATACAGGTATTGCCGGCGGCGCTCGTACTCAAGCCGGGCTGATTCCAAACCCTGAATTGTCCTGGAGCGTCGAAGACACGCGCAGTGACTCCCGCGTCACCAGCGTTACGCTCTCCCAACCCATTGAGTTGGGTGGTAAGCGTGGCGCCCGAATCGATGTTGCTGAGCGCGATCAGGATCTTGTTGCTATTGATCTTGAACGTAAGAAAAACGCCCTGCGCGCGGAGGTCATTCAGGTTTTTTACTCGGCACTGCGCGCTCAGGAAGGATGGCAACTTTCCACCCAATCACTGGAACTTGCCCGTCGCGGCCTTCAGGTTGCAGCAGGACGTGTAAAAGCCGGCAAAGCATCTCCAATCGAGATTGCGCGTGCTCAGGTGCAACTCTCGGAAATTCAGTTGGAGCTCAACCGTGCTCGCCTCAGTCGAAGCAATGCCTATAAGCAGTTGGCGCTCACACTGGGCACTGCGAAGCCTGGTTTTGAGTCTGTCGAGGGTGATCTTGAGCGCCTGCCATACCTGCCCACACAGGCTGAAATGCTCACGCGCATAAGCAACACAACAGAGGTGCGCCTGGCCAACATGCAAATTCAGCGTGCCGAGTCCTCCTTGGCGCTCGAGCAGTCGCAACGCATTCCCGACATTAATGTCAGTGTAGGCAGCCAATACGACAGCGGGCTTGGCGAGCGAGTCAATTTGCTCGGACTGTCGATGCCTATTCCACTGTTCGACCGCAACCAGGGCAATGTGCTGGCCGCTGCTCGCGGGGCTGACCAAGCGCGCGACCTGCGCAACGCCACAGAGCTTCGCCTGCAGGCGGAGGCTCAGCAGGCGTTCGAACAATGGAACAACGTCAGGACTGAAGTCGACTCAATCCGCCGTTCGTTGCTTCCCAGTGCGCAGCAAGCCGTAGAGGGGGCCGTGCGTGGATTTGAGATGGGTAAATTTGCCTTTATCGATGTGCTTGATGCTCAGCGCACCCTGATAAGCGTGCGTTCGCAGTACCTCAACAGCCTGGATGAAGCTATTTCGGCGTGGGTGAGCCTGGAGAAGATTTACGGCTCCCAACTCAACGTCGAATTCAAACCATAAGCATCCCTGTGTGCCGGCATAACGCCTGAAACCACTGCCTCATCAGTCATGAAGCCGCATCTGCTTGTGGGGCTGCAGCATGCCTATTGCGTGCATGTCGTAACGCCGGTGCATGAGTCACATTCAATACGTTTGATAACTTGGAGTTACCAATGGCACCCACAACGCCCAAGAAACAGTGGCCGATGATTGCGCTCGTTGGCGCAATCGGTTTGGCCGTGGCGGGTCTGATGTTAAGTGATCGCACTGGACAGTCCGGGGCACAAGGCAGTGATCTTGATGGCCGTCATGAGGATGCATCGCCTCACACAGATCCCGAGCACCACGGTGAGACCTCAGACGAGGCGCATAAGGAAACCGCCGAACATGGGGATGAGGAGCACCATGAGATGGTAGCGCCCACCCAGGGCGAGCATGGTGGCACGCTGTTCAGCGAGGATGATTACGCCCTTGAGGTGACTATTGATGAGGCAGGCGTAGAACCACAGTTTCGCCTCTACACCTACCAGGACGGCAAGCCTTTAGACCCAGCAGACAGCACGGTGCAAGTGACCTTGTCACGCCTTGGCCAGCCGGCGCAGACCATCAATTTCAGTAAAGAAAATGACTACCTGCGAAGCGATGCGGTGATTGTCGAGCCGCATTCATTCCAGGTCTCCATCCGCGCCAAGCACAGCGGCAAAAGCTATTCGTTCAGTTACGAGCAGGTTGAGGGGCGCGTGCCCATGACCGATGCGCAGCTTGAGCAGGGCGGCGTCACAATCAGCAGCGCAGGTCCTACGAAAATAGCCTCCACGCTGCAGGTGCTTGGCGAGGTTCGTTACAACGGCGACCGCACTGTTCAGGTGACCCCGCAACTTGCCGGCCGAGTCGAATCAGTCGCCGCCAATGCTGGCGATACAGTGCGTAAAGGGCAGGTGCTGGCCAAGATTTCGAGTCAGGCATTGGCCGAGATCCGAGGTGAACTACTTGCCGCCCAGCAGCGTTCTGCGCTTGCCCGTACGACCTTTGCGCGGGAAAAACAATTGTGGGAAGAGCAGATTTCTGCCGAACAGGACTTCCTGCAAGCGCAGGTTGCCATGCAAGAAGCCGCTATCGCGGAGCAGCGCGTGCAACAACAAATTGCCTTGTTGGGCGGTGTTCAGGTCAAAGGGCAGGGGCTCACCGAGTTCGAAATTCGCGCGCCTATTGATGGCGTGATCATCAGCAAAAACATATCGGTTGGCGAGGTTCTCAAAGAGGACTCTGCGGTCTTTACCGTTTCGGATTTATCGACCGTCTGGGTGGATTCAACCGTTGCAGCGAAGGACCTGGGCCTGATCGCTGAGGGCCAGAAAGTCGTCGTCCGCGCCAGCGCATTCGCCGCCAAGGCGCAGGGCAGCATTGCCTATGTCAGCCCATTGGTTGGGACACAAACCCGCTCTGCCAACGCTCGCATCGTGCTCAACAACCCCGATCGGGTATGGCGCCCGGGCTTGCCGGTAACGGTCGAGGTGCTAACTGAAGTGAATGATGTGCCTGTTGCGGTGGCTCTCGAAGCGATCCAAAACGTGAACGATAGGCCGGTGGTATTCGGTCGATTTGCTGACCAACTGGAGGCGCGACCTGTTGCGTTGGGTAAATCCGACGGTCGCTTCGTTGAGGTCATATCGGGTCTGAAGGCAGGTGATCGTTATGCACTGAAGAACAGCTTTTTGATCAAGGCTGAGCTTGGCAAAGCCGGCGCGAGCCATGCCCATTAACCCGGAGTCGATACATGAAACAAGTGACCGCTATTTTTCGTCCGATCCGGCTTGAAGCCGTCGAGCATGCGTTGCATGCACTGCCGCATTTACCTGGATTTACCATCCTGCCCGCCCATGGTCACCCGCGTGGCCACGGCATGAATCACAGCTACATCGCAGATGAGTGGAACCCCGACGGCCATCAGCATCTCGTGCTGGTCGCGTTTTGCTGCGACGAGGTTGTCGAGGAGCTTGTCCAGGCCATCGAGAAGGCCGCTCACACCGGCGTACCAGGTGACGGAATCGTCGCCGTAGCCCCGTTGACCGACGTAGTGCGCATCCGTACCGGAGAGCGCGGTGATGCTGCGCTTTAAGGGAAATGAACATGTACGAACGATTAATTCGCTTCGCCATCGATCAGCGCTGGCTGGTCTTGCTAGCGGTGCTCGGCATGGCGGCGCTGGGTGTTTACAGCTATCAGAAACTGCCGATTGATGCAGTTCCCGACATTACCAACGTGCAGGTGCAGATCAACACCGAGGCCAAGGGCTACTCGCCACTGGAGACCGAGCAACGTGTGACGTTCCCGATTGAGACGGTCATGGCGGGGCTACCCAACTTGCAGGAGACGCGCTCTATCTCCCGTTACGGGCTGTCGCAGGTCACGTTTATTTTTGAAGACGGCACCGACATCTACTTCGCACGCCAGTTGGTGAATGAGCGGATACAGGAAGCCCGTGGCAATCTGCCCA
>NKIE01000359.1:0-2411 GCA_002256055.1 Pseudomonas sp. PGPPP3
TGAAACGTATGTGGTCGAACTAACCTACGGTGCGGATTGGGATGCTGCCTTGATGCAAATCAGCAACGCCGGCGAAGCCCCGTGAGTACACTGAATAACACCCGTTGACGGAGTTACCGCCCATGCAACAGATATTGCCCAGCCTTGCCGAATTGACCGCACATGCACAGCAGGAGCCGGCGTTCGCTGCCTGGCAGGCGGGTTACGGTCCTGTTCAGCATAGTGCGCAGACGCAGGCGGCGGTGTTTCGTCTGGCTCATCAACTGGTGCAGAGCGGCCAGCAGCCTTCGCTGGCGCAGGTCTATCAGTTGCTGCAAGCGCTGGATCGCTTGAGCGTGGCCGGCCTCTGGCTGGTGGTACACATGACCTATGCCCAGCGCGTTCGGCTGGATGGTGCGCCTATGCAGGCGGAGGATTTCAAGGCCCAGCCCGAGGGGCACACCGGCGGTGCCCTGAACATGGTGCCGGCCTATGCCGGTTACCTGGGCCTGAATGCACTCAGCGGGCAAACCCGTGGCTGGCTGATGGGTCAGGGTCACTGCGTGGCGGCGATCGAGGCGCTGAACCTGCTGACGGCCAATCAGCACCCCGAACAGGTTGCGCGCTATGCCGATGGCGAGGCGGGTATGAATCGCCTGCTGGGTGATTTCTACGGCTATGCCCAGGCCAGTGATGGCAGTCCGTCCGCGCCGCTGGGCAGTCACGTCAATCCGCATACCGCAGGTGGAATTGCCGAGGGCGGTTACCTCGGTTTTGCCGAACTGCAATATGCCCACTTGCCGCTGCCGGGCGAGACGCTGGTGGCGTTTCTTTCCGATGGTGCGGCCGAAGAGCAGCGCGGCAGTGACTGGATGCCGCGCTGGTGGCGCGCCGAGGACTGTGGCGTGGCCTTGCCGGTGATGATTGCCAACGGCCGGCGTATCGAGCAGCGCACCGAGTTGGGTACCCATGCCGGGGTTGAGGGCTTTAGTGAGCAGTTGCGCCGCTGCGGCTTTGATCCGCTGATTTTTGATGGTCGCGACCCGGCGGCGTTTGTCTGCGCCCTGTGGGAGATGGAGCAGCGCCTGGCCCACCGGCTGCAGGAAATAAGCCACGGCATCCTCAAGTATCCGTTGCCAATGCCCTATGCGATTGCCGAAACCGTTAAGGGGTTTGGCTTCTATGGCGCCGGCAGCAATGCGGCGCACAACCTGCCATTGCCGGGCAATCCGCACCTCGATAGCGAGGCGCGAGCGCTGTTCAATCAGCATGTAGCACCTTTGTGGGTGGCGCCGGCTGAATTGGCGGCTGCACGCGAGTTGTTCGCCGCTCAGCGTGGCGGCCGGGCATTGGAGCGGGACAACCCGCTAGCCTGCCGTCATCCCGCCACACCGCAATTGCCAACCTTGCATTACCACGACAAGGACTGCTCGCCGATGGCGGCTCTGGATCGCTTCTTCGTTGAGCTGGTCGCCGCCAACCCAGGCCTGCGCCCGCGGGGCGGCAATCCCGATGAGCTGGCCAGTAATCGCTTGGGTGGCGTACTGAAAGCGCTTAAGCATCGTGTCTGCTCGCCGGAAAGTGCCATGGAAGCAGTGGACGGCAAAATCATCACCGCCCTAAACGAGGAGGCGGTGGTGTCGGCGTGTTTGGCCAACCAGGGTGGCCTTAATCTGGTCGCCAGTTATGAAGCCTTCTGCGTGAAGATGCTCGGTGCGGTACGCCAGAGCCTGATTTTTGCCCGCCAGCAGAAAGAGGCTGGGCGTCCGGCCGGCTGGCTCGGCTGGCCACTGGTGGCAACTTCGCATACTTGGGAGAACGGCAAGAACCAGCAATCGCACCAGGACACCACCTTTTGCGAGGCGTTGCTGGGGGAAATGAGCGACATGGTGCGGGTGCTGTTCCCTGCCGATCACAACAGCGTGCTGGCGACGTTGCCGGCGATCTATCAGGCCCGCGGCCAGCTGGCCTGCATGGTCATCCCCAAACGCGAGCGTGCGGCGATATTCACCCAGGCTCAGGCCGAGCAACTGGCCCGCGATGGCGCCGTGTTGGTGGAGCAGTTGGACGGTGAGGAGCCGCTGTTGCTGATGGCCTGCGGCAGTTATCAATTGGCGGAAATGCAGCGAGCGGCCGCGCGGCTGCGCACTGCCGGCCTGGCCTATCGCCTGGTGTATGTGCAAGAGCCTGGGCGTTTCCGTGCCCCGCGTGATCGCTGGGAGGCTGAGGCGTTAGCCAGCCCAGAGGTTGTCGCGCAGTTGTTTGCCCCAGCCTTGCGGCGCCGGGTGCTGCTCACCCATATGCGCCCGGAGGTTGCCCGCGGTCATCTGTGGCCGTTGTTGCCCGAGGCTAGCAATACAGTGGTGCTGGGTTATCGCAACCGTGGCGGCACGCTGGACGAGGCCGGTATGCAGTTTGCCACCAGCGCGACT
>NKIE01000359.1:2421-3672 GCA_002256055.1 Pseudomonas sp. PGPPP3
CAGTTTGCCAACAGCGCGACTTGGGCGCATATTTTGGACGCATGTGCAAAATTGCTGCAGGTGCCACTCAGTGACGTGCTGTCAGCAGCGGAAATCATGGCGGTCAAAGGCGAGGGCGACCCCCGCGTCTTGCGCTGAGCAATATCGCTGCGGGGCTAGCTCCGCAGCGCATAGAACAATAAATAGGGACGGAGAGCCCAGATGCCCAAACTTACTTTGGAAATCGATTTGGACCTGTACCGCCTGCTGCAGCAGGCGGCACGCAGCAACGCAACCAGCTTGGAAGAAGAATGCCATCGCCGCCTTGAAGGTGGTGTGCGGCGCTCACGGCATATCGAGACGTTGCTTGCGGAACTGCAAGCCAACAGTGAACAAGAACGCCGCGGACGCAGCTAGTTACTTCAGACCGCAGTCGGTTTTGTTGAAACGCTCGGTGGCCACCGGCAGGTTGCGCATGCTCTGGCTGTTGGCGCGCATCTGCTTGGCGTGCTCTTCGCGCACGCTCAGGTGATTGATCAGTTCATTGCCTTCCACGGTGTAGCCTTGATCAAGCAGGTCTTCGTTGATGGCGCGCGGCGTGCCGACGCTGCTGTCCTGAGCAACCTTTTCCAGCATCTTGGTCAGCTCGAAATCTTTCAACGAGGCGGCCTGGGCGACAGGTAATGCCAGGCAGAGGGCGAGCAAGGTAAACAAACGGGGCATGTGAATCTCCAGAGAGGGGCTGCGTCCTTTGACCGGTCAGCGTGACCGGGGTTCAGCAAGGCCGGCATATTACTCCTGCCGGGCCATGTTTGCCCGTTGCCAACGGCGTGCCCAGCGGCTGCTCTGGTAAACTGCTGGGCCATTTTTCCTGTGCCGGGCTATGTATGACCAGTGTGTGCTTCCTTCTGCGGTACCCAGCATGAGCCATGCCGTAGCCCGCCTGCGCGCCGAGCGCCTGGCCCGTAGCCTCAAACCCTTCACTGCCCGTGGTTCGCGTGAGCCCCGTTGTCCGGGGTGTCGAGTGGCGTTCAGCCATTGCCTGTGCGATCTGCGCCCGCCGGTGCCGAGCAATGCCGGCATGTGTCTGATCATGCACGACGTTGAGCCCTTGAAGCCTAGTAACACAGGTTGGTTGATTGCCGATGTGGTGGCCGATACCTCCGCCTTCGGCTGGGCGCGCACCGAGGTCGATCCAGCCTTGCCGGCGCTGCTGGCTGACCCGCAGTGGCAACCGTACTTGGTGTTTCCCGGCGAGTTTGTGGCGCCTGA
>NKIE01000360.1 GCA_002256055.1 Pseudomonas sp. PGPPP3
CGACGCCGGATTTCTTGTAGCCACCGAACGCCGCGTGGGCCGGGTACAAGTGGTAGCAGTTGGTCCACACACGGCCGGCTTTGATCGCCCGACCCATGCGGTAGGCGCGGTTGATGTCGCGGGTCCACAGACCGGCACCCAGGCCGAACTCGGTGTCGTTGGCAATCGCCAGGGCTTCGGCTTCGTCTTTGAAGGTGGTCACGCCGACCACCGGGCCAAAGATTTCTTCCTGGAACACGCGCATCTTGTTGTGGCCCTTGATCAGGGTCGGCTGGATGTAATAACCGCTGCCCAGATTGCCTTCCAGACGCTCCACGGCGCCGCCGGTGAGGATCTGCGCGCCTTCAGCCTGAGCGATGTCCATGTACGAGAGGATCTTCTCGAACTGCTGTTGCGAAGCTTGGGCACCGACCATGGTTTCGGTGTCCAGCGGGTTGCCACGCTTGATCTGTTTGATCTTCTTCATCACCTCGACCATGAAGGCGTCGTAGATCGACTCCTGCACCAGGGCGCGGGACGGGCAGGTGCACACTTCACCCTGGTTGAAGAAGGCCAGCACCAGGCCTTCGGCGGCCTTCTCGATAAAGGCCGGCTCGGCTTGCATGATGTCTTCGAAGAAGATGTTCGGCGACTTGCCGCCCAACTCCACGGTGCTCGGGATGATGTTCTCGGCGGCGCACTTAAGAATGTGCGAACCGACCGGGGTCGAGCCGGTAAAGGCGATCTTGGCGATGCGCTTGCTGGTGGCCAGGGCTTCGCCAGCTTCGCGGCCGAAACCTTGCACCACGTTGAGCACGCCAGGCGGCAGCAGGTCGCCGATCAGCTCCATCAGCACGGTGATCGACAGCGGCGTTTGCTCGGCTGGCTTGAGCACGATGCAGTTGCCGGCGGCCAGGGCCGGAGCCAGTTTCCAGGCACCCATCAACAGCGGGAAGTTCCACGGAATGATCTGCCCAACCACACCCAGGGGCTCATGGAAGTGATAGGCGGCGGTGTGTTCGTTGATTTCGGCGGCGCTGCCTTCCTGCGCACGGATACAGCCGGCGTAGTAACGGAAGTGGTCGGCAGACAGCGGCACGTCGGCGTTCAGGGTTTCGCGCACGGCCTTGCCGTTGTCCCAGGTTTCGGCCACGGCCAGCAGTTCGAGGTTGGCCTCAATACGGTCGGCAATTTTCAACAACACCATGGCGCGGTCCTGCACGCTGGTCTTGCCCCAGGCATCTGCAGCGGCATGGGCGGCGTCCAGGGCCAGCTCGATGTCGGCGGCGTCCGAGCGCGGGAACTCGCCGATCAGCGAGGCATCCACCGGACTGGTGTTGCTGAAGTACTGGCCATTAACCGGGGCAACGAACGCGCCGTTGATGTAATTGCCGTAGCGCGGTTTGAGGGTAAGGATTGAACCTGCGGAACCGGGTTGTGCGTAGATCATGATCAAAGCCTCTGTGCTGGTCGTACCTGTCCGGGGTTCGCGGCAGGTGATGGGTCGATCTTTGCAGCCGCTCTGCCCCGGCGGTATGCGCCCATGGCATAGATGGCTTAGTTCTTTGGTACTAGGCTCTTTTGCCGCTTCATTCGCGGGCGCGCCAAGCCGGCGCTAACGCCCCAGCGTAGTTCAACGTCGCGCCGGCATACGCACCGAGCGCGAGGTCGTGTCCGCCACAGGCTCGGGTTTGTAACCCAGGCGCAGGCCACCCCAATGGCGGCCCTTGACCATGATCGGCACCGACAGGTCGTGCATCAGCTCGCCGGTGTCGCGGGTATAAGTCTGCAACAGCAACGCCTGCTGATGGCTGCCGCAGCGGGCGCCGGTGCGGTCATTGAACAGGCGCTTGCTGCGGCTATGGGCCATGTCGTGCTCACGATCACCCGTCGGTTTGGCGCTGAACGCCAGGTTATGGGTCGGCACGTAACCGTCCGGGGTGCAGGCGATAGCGAACACCAGGCCCTCGTGGCGACTCAGTAACGGCTCCTGCAGGGCCGGCAGGGTCTTGTCGGTGTAATCGTCGAAACGGCTGCGGTATTGCTGCGGCCAGGTGTTGGCGATGGCCTGGTAATCACGGTCGAGCAGGTCTTCCAGGCGAATGCGACCGCGCTCGATATCGGCCTCGAACTGCGCGGCAATCGCCTGGGCGCCTTCGCGAGCCAGGTCCAGCACTCGCTGGTGGTAGTCATCCAGGGCCACCGCCGCCAGGCGCTCGCTGATCTGTTCGGCTTGCCCCTCGAGGCGCTCGGCGGCCGCGCCAAGGCGGCGGGTATGGGCATCGCTCTGGGCCAGATCGCCGCGCATCTGCTCCACCGCACCGAACAGACTGCCGAGCTGATCGCGGTTGTTGTGCGCACCCTGGGCGATCTCGCCGATCTGCGCCGCCACACCCTGGGCCAGCTCGGCGATTTGCTCCAGACCGCCGCCCGCCTGCTCGACCGCGCCGACACTGATGTGCAGCTCGCCGGCCAACTGCTGAATCTGCGCCACCACCGCCGCCGTCTGCTGCTGGATATCGGCCACCATCTGCCCGACTTCCTCAGTGGCGGCATTCAGGGCCAGCAGGTTGGTCTGGCTGGCAATCGACTGGATCACCTGGGTGACACGCTGGATGTCCTCGCTGCGCTTGCTCAGGGTTTCGATCAACACCTGGCTGGCACTGGCGCGCTGGCTGAGCTGGTGCATGCGGGCAATGGTCTGCTGCACCACAGCCAGACCCTCGTCGCTGCTCTGGCGCACCTGCAAGGCGGCGCCGGCGGTCTGCTGGCTGAGCAAGGAGGTCTGCTCCTCGGTAGCAATCATGTTCTGCGCACTGCCGACGATGCTGTCGGCAGCCTGCAACTGCGAGCGCAGGCGCTCGCCCAGCTGTTTAACCGCATAGGCCACCTCGGCGGCCGACAAGGCATTTTGCGTGGTGGTCTGCGACAGCTCGCGGCTGAGCTGGCTGATCTGCATGGCGTCTACCGCGCACGTCGACTCAGCCGCCGCCGGGCGCACCAGCAACACTGGCAACACTGGCAACCACACCAGCAACGCGGCCGGCAACAACGCCAGCAGCAGACTCAGCTGACCGCCCGCCAGAGCCCACAACAACAGCGCCAAGCCCAGGCTTTGCAGGGCGGCAACCCAAGCGATGGGCGAACGGCTAGGAGACATGGCAAACCTCGGCGAGTGGAATTATGACTCAGCGGTCATTTAGCAACGTCACCCGGCATAGAGCTATCACTCAATGGTCGTAGAGCGGCGGCGCTTTGGTCGCAGGTACCCGCAACGAACCCAAGGTGATTTGCCTGAACCGAACGAGATCTTGTGGGAGCGGTCTTGACCGCGAAGGCTGTACGGCGGCCACCATCTGTTCGCGGCCAAGGCCGCTCCCACCCATACCGTGGCCACGCCACTTCCGTGCAGTTGCCCCCTAGAAACGCCAAAAGGCCGGCAAATGCCGACCTTCAGGGTTGTAACGCGAGTGGTGCGCTGCCGCTAAAGCCTTAGTGTTTGGCCACCAACTCTTTCGGCAGTTTGAAGGTCCAGAGCATGCCGCCCTGGTTGAAGTTCTTCACCCGCTTGGCCACTTCGCCGCCCCACAGCGGCACCGCGCCGCCCCAGCCGGAGAGCACCGAGACATACTGCTCGCCGTCCAATTCCCAGGTAACCGGGGCGCCGAGTACGCCGGAGCCG
>NKIE01000361.1 GCA_002256055.1 Pseudomonas sp. PGPPP3
CTCAACCTTGACCTCTGGCGTCTGCTGCATAGACGGCAGCCCTTGTAACGCCAGGACACTGCCCAGGGAGTGATTGGACCAAGCCAGAACACTGCTCGGCAGGCTCACCAGCAACAGGTACACAGCAGCAGATAGACAACGCATGGAAGACTCTTCCTCAACGGACGCCGGCCGCCCGCAGCGACCACCAGTAGCAGGTCGGTCAGATTACCAGCGCGCCCGCCTGCAGGCAGTGTCCAGCCGTGCCAGGACGACTCACAAAAGAGGCCGCAGGCAGCCCGCAACGGCCATCCGCGCGACTCGCCACGAACGGGTTAGAAGAACGCAACGAACGCGATAAAACCGGCGTGTATGACCACAATCAGCCAGAACTGGCGCTGATAAGACGCCTTGCGACTCTTGTGGCGGATCAGCCGCTGGGCCAGAAAACCACCCGGCCAACCGCCAAGAAATTCATACAGATGCAAACGCGCTTCCGGAGTGCGCTGCAAACCTCGGATAGCCCGTTGCTTGTCGCGGTAATAGGCCAGGAAGCACACCGGACTCATCAGCAGGTAGAGCATTAACAACAACGCCAGCGGCTGAGTGTGTTGCAGCAAAGGCTTGAGATCGCCGCGCCAAAGGGGCCAGCGGCTCTCGAAGGCATCGCGCAGCTGGGTAACGATCGTCACCTCGCCAGCGCCCTCAAGCGCCTGTTGCGCGGAGCATCCCCGGTCGCTGTAAAGCACCACACCGTCAGCCTGAATGCACTTATAGACTTGCGCCTGAGCCAGGCCGAACGGCATGAGCAATAAGGCGACCAGGCAGTACTTCAGGCTGCCGAGGATTACTCGCCGCACAACTTACTCAGCGGCAGGCATCTTGCGTTTCAGCGGCGCCAGGCCGTCGCTGCTAGACAACGCAGGTGCATCAGGCTTTGGCCGGTTGCTAGTCTTGCGCTTGTTCGGCTTGGCGGTGGCTTTCTTTGCGGCGCCTTTCTTATCGGTCTTGGCGTCGGTTTTTTTCTTTTTCGGCCCAACGGCCTTGCCAGAGGCCTTGAGGTTTTTTGGACCCTGGTAGATGCCCTTGATGTCCTTGATGTTACGGCGCTCGAAACGCTGCTTGAGGTAGCGTTCGATGCTCGACATCAGGTTCCAATCGTTGTGGCAGATCAGCGAGATAGCCAGGCCTTCATTGCCGGCGCGACCGGTGCGACCGATGCGGTGCACGTAGTCGTCGCCACTGCGCGGCATGTCGAAGTTGATCACCAGGTCCAGGCCGTCTACGTCCAGGCCACGGGCCGCCACATCGGTGGCCACCAGAATCTTGGCCCCGCCCTGCTTCATGCGGTCGATGGCCAGCTTGCGGTCCTTCTGATCCTTGTCGCCGTGCAGCACGAACACCTTGTACTCGGCGGCCACCAATTTGCCGTACAGACGGTCGGCCTGCACCTTGGTGTTGGTGAAAATGATCGCCTTGTCGTAGGTCTCGTTGGCCAGCAACCAGTCCACCAGACGCTCTTTGTGGTGGTTGTGGTCGGCGGTGATGATCTGCTGACGGGTGCCTTCGTTGAGCTGGCTAACGCTGTTGAGCTGCAGGTGCAACGGATCGCGCAGCACGCTGCCGACCATTTCGCGCAGGCCGGCACCACCAGTGGTGGCGGAGAACAGCATGGTCTGCTGACGGTTGCAGCACTCGCCGGCCAGACGCTGGACGTCTTCGGCAAAACCCATGTCGAGCATGCGGTCGGCTTCGTCGAGGATCAGCACCTCAACGTCATTCAATTTCAGGTTGCCCGCATTCAGCTGCTCAAGCATGCGCCCTGGAGTACCGATCAGGATGTCCGGCACCTTGCGCAGCATGGCGGCCTGCACCTTGAAGTCTTCACCGCCGGTAATCATCCCCGACTTGATAAAGGTGAACTGCGAGAAGCGCTCAACTTCCTTGAGGGTCTGCTGGGCCAACTCACGAGTCGGCAGCAGGATCAGCGCACGAATGGTCACGCGCGGCTGGCTCGGGCCCATCAGGCGATTGAGCAACGGCAGGACGAAGGCTGCGGTCTTACCGCTGCCGGTCTGCGCGGTTACCCGCAGGTCACGCCCTTCCAGCGCCGGCGGAATGGCCGCTGCCTGGACCGGGGTTGGCTCGACAAATTTAAGCTCGGCCACGGCTTTCAGCAGACGTTCATGCAGGGCGAATTGGGCAAACACGGGTAACACCTCGAAAAAATCACATAATCAACTGCATAGGGTAACCCGGATGTTGCTGCAAGGCCGGTATTTTTCGCCCGTGATGGCGACAACGACCTAGCCTGGACAACGCTAGACTCAAGAACGCAATGTCTAAACAGGCCCTCCTAGGAGTCACGCGCATGTCCGCAAAACCTTTTCTGCTGCTCGGCGCCACTTGTCTGGTGCTCGTCCTAAGCGCCGGCCAGGCCCTGGCCGACCCTGGCAACGGCAAGTCCAACCAGACCAAAGGTCAAAATGGCAAAGACGCCGCTAGCCAACACACATCCAGCCAGTCAGAGAAAGGCAAAAAGAACGCCCATAGCAGCCACGACGCTTACGATGACGACGATTTTCAGCGCCGCTATGACGATGACCTCGACGACCTCCGGCGAATCTTCACGCGCTACAGTGGCAGCTATGGGCAGGCACAAGCATTGCCCCCAGGCATTCGCAAGAATCTGGCCCGTGGCAAACCACTGCCACCCGGCATCGCGAAAAAACTCGACCCCAGCTTCGCCCGGCAACTGCCCTACTACCAAGGTTACGAGTGGCAACAGGTGGGCAGCGATGCCGCGCTGATCAACGTCACCACGGGTATCGTGCGTGAAATTCTCAGTGACGTGCTGCGTTAACGCAGCTATCTGCTCGGCCATTGATGCAACTCAGCAATGGCCTTTTGCTATCCCTCATACTGGAAAGATGAACCATTGATGGGGAACAAGAATGGCGCAGTTATTCAAGACCAGCAGCGAACTGCAGCAGTACTTGCAGAAGCACCCGACACTGACACCTGCGGGCATATCGCTGGGCACTCTGCTGCTCGACTGCGGGGCCATCACCCAGTCACAACTGGAGCAAGCCCTCGCCCACCAGCACGCCCACCCAGAACTGGGCCGACTGGGTCAAGTGCTGCTGAACTTGAAAATGCTCAGCGCCGAACGCTTGGGCCTGACCCTGGCCCAGCAACTGGGTATCGCCCAGGTCAGCCTGGAGAGCTTCGACATCCAGCCCGAATGCGTGAAGCTGGTGCCCGAAAACCTGGCGCGGCGTTATCTGGTGGTGCCGCTAATGCTTGATGGCGAACGCCTGATCGTCGCCTCCCCTGACCCGACCCACTGCGAGCTTTTGCACCTGCTGGGCTTTGTCACCGGCAAACCGGTGGAAGCGGTACTGGCCAACGCCAGCGAAGTGGAACAGACCATCAGCCGCCTGTATGCCAGCGCCACCGCCCATCAATTGCCAGAAAACGAAACCAACGAACAATCCCTGAGCCTGCACCGCATCAAGCAACTGGCCGAAGACCCGCCCACCGTGCGTTTTGATGACTCGCTGCTGGAAGAGGCCATCAGCCGCCGCGCCTCAGACATTCACTTGCGCCCCGGCGAGCATGACGTGGTGCTCCTGCTGCGCATCGATGGCGTGTAGCT
>NKIE01000362.1 GCA_002256055.1 Pseudomonas sp. PGPPP3
TACCACAGCTGGGTGGTGGGCGATGAAACTAGCCTGAACACCACCCTGTCTTATAACAAGACCGACGATACGGGCGACGCTAAAGCCGGCAAGATCAATACCGATGCCTACAGCATGGCGCTTGCCTTGGTTAGCGGTGCACACACCCTGACCATCGCCCACCAGCGCGTTAACGGCAGCACGCCGTTCGACTACCTCGGGGTGGAAACCGGTAACGGCAAGTTCAATCCGGCCGGTTCGATCTGGCTGGCCAACTCTTCGCAGTTCGCCGATTTCAACGCCCCCGGTGAGAAATCTTACAAACTGCAATATGACCTCGACGCTAGCAGCTTCGGGGTACCGGGTTTGAGCTTTATGGCCCGTTACGTGCGCGGCAGCGACGCCGATGGCCGCCATGCCGACGCCAACGGCGCCTATGGTTTCTACAGCGACTTGACCGACGGCAAGGAGTGGGAGCGCGATATTCAAGTCGCCTATGTGGTGCAAGCTGGCCCGGCCAAGGATCTCTCCGTGACCCTGCGCCAAGCTACGTACCGTGGTAATGACGCGATGAACGCCACTAACTCAGGCGCGGACAACGACGAGATCCGCATTATCACCAGCTACCCACTGGATATTCTGTAAGTCTCAGCTGTGATGCGCCAGGCCGGGTATTGGCGCACGCTCAAGGCCTGGCGCGGTTGGCTGAGTGTTCTTTACTGAGTCAGTACACCGGTTAAATCGGCTAACTTTTACGAGGTCTCGACCATGCGCGCTGCACCATTTCTTGCTGCTTTCGGGCTATTGGCCGCTAGCCTCGCTGGGGTTGCCGAGGCCAGGACCACGCTGCTGCATAACGCCAAGATCTACACGGTAAATTCCGCGCAGCCGTGGGCCAGTGCCCTGGTCATCGACGAAGACGGCAGCATTGTTGCAATTGGCAGTGATGAGGATGTGGCCGAGTACGTTGATGATGAAACCGAACAGATCGATCTCGACGGGCGGCTGGTGCTGCCGGGGTTTCAGGACACCCATGCCCATGTGCTGGACGCCTCGTCGGAGGCCCAGGCCGGTTGCGAGCTGAGTCCTGAAGGCGACGTGCCGCAATGGCTGCACGCGCTAAAAACCTGCGCTGCGGATGCCGAGGACGAATGGCTGCTGGGTTCGGGTTTCGGTTTGCATGCTTTGCTGGAGGCCAAGCAAAGCCCGCGGGCATTGCTCGACGGCATCATCAGCGAGCGTCCGGTGGCAATCATGGAGGAAACCTCGCACGCCTATTGGCTTAACTCCAAGGCTCTGGAACTGGCTGGTATCGATACCAAAACGCCCAATCCGGTCGGCGGCATCATTCTGCGTGATGAGCAGGGTGAGGCCACGGGTGTACTGCTGGATAACGCGGGTGACTTGGCCCTGGACAAGGCGCTGCCGCCATCCAAGGCCCTGCAAGACGTGTATTACCAGGCCGTGTTGGCCGGGCAGGACGAACTGGCGAAAAACGGCATCACCTCGGTGGCCGATGCTCGGGTGTTCTGGCGCCGCGGCCACCTTGAAGCCTGGCAAAAGGCCGCTGACAAAGATCAGCTGAAGGCTCGCACCGTACTGGATCTCTGGGCCTATCCGCAGCTGGATGACGACGAGCAACTGGCGGCACTCAAAGGCATGTATGACCCAGGCAACGACGACAGTCTGCTGCGTGTTACCCAGATCAAGTTTTATGTCGATGGCATCATTCACAACACCACCGCACGGCTGCAAAAGCCCTATGGCCAAAGCCTACCGGGCGTCGGATCCAAGGGGCTGTACTACTTCAGTCCTGAGCGTCTCGAGCGTTACGTCCGAGAGCTGAGCAAGAGCGGTTTCGACATGCACATCCATGCCATCGGCGACCAGGCGGTCAGTGATGCTCTGGACGCGATCGACGCCACTCGCGGTCAGGGTCGCCATCGCATCACCCACGTCGAGCTGGTGGACAACGCCGACGTGCCGCGCTTTAAGCAACTGAATGCGATTGCAGACTTCCAGCCCAGTCCTTATTTCACGCCATCGTTCCTCAAGGACAACGTGCCAATGATCGGCGAGCGCGCCTACCAAATGCTGCCGATGCGCCAGCTCTATGAGTCGGGTGTCCGCGTGACCCTGAGTTCCGACTGGGACGTGAACCCGCTGTCGCCCCTTGGCATCATGCAAAACGCCCTTAGCCTGGGTGAGCGCAGCCTGCCCAATCTCGCCGCGGCGGTTAAGGCTTACACCCTGGATGCCGCCTACACCCTGCGTCAGGAGCAGAGCACCGGTTCGCTGGAAGTCGGTAAACAGGCCGACTTGCTGGTGCTGGACAAGAACATTTTCGACTTGCCGACCAAGCAAATCGGTAAAGCCAAGGTGCTCTGGACGTTGCTGGGCGGGGAGGAGGTCTACCGCAATCCTGCGTTCTAGCTGCGCAGGCTTTGGCCGGCAGGTCGCTAAATCTGCGACAATCGCCACCCTTGTGAAATTGCCCGCGATTGCCTGATGACCGATTCAACTGCCGTCTTCGATACCCTGCACAAATCCGTCGAGCTGGCCCTGCTCGGGGATCGGCACAAGCTGCGCCGGCAGTTGCATGAGTTGCGCAAGAAACCCGATGCGCTCAAGCAGGCGCAGTGGGCCGAGCGCTTGCAGCAGTCCTGCGCCAAGGTTGAGGCGCGCCGCCTGAGTATTCCGGCGATCCGTTACGACGACAGCTTGCCGATTGCCGCCAAACGCGACGAAATCAAGGCGGCCATCGCCAAGCATCAGGTGGTGGTGATCGCCGGTGAAACCGGTTCGGGCAAGACCACCCAGTTGCCGAAGATCTGCCTGGAACTGGGCCGCGGTGTGCATGGCCTGATCGGTCATACCCAGCCCCGGCGGATCGCCGCGCGCAGCGTGGCCACGCGGGTGGCGGAAGAGCTGAACACGCCGCTTGGTGAGTTGGTCGGCTATCAAGTGCGTTTCGAAGATCAGAGCACTGACTCCACCCTGATCAAGCTGATGACCGACGGCATCCTGCTGGCGGAAACCCAGCACGACCGTTACCTGGAAAAGTACGACACGATCATCGTAGACGAGGCCCATGAGCGCAGCCTGAACATCGACTTCCTCCTCGGTTTTCTCAAAACCCTGCTGGTGCGCCGCCCCGATCTGAAGCTGATCATTACCTCGGCGACCATCGACCTGGCGCGCTTTTCCGCGCACTTCAACGATGCGCCGATTGTCGAAGTATCCGGCCGTACCTTTCCGGTCGACACCTGGTACCGCCCGCTGCTCGGTGAGCAAGACGAGAACGGCGAAACCCTGGAAGACGACCTCAGTGTCGATCAGGCGATTCTGCGGGCGCTGGATGAGTTCGCTGCGTTCGAGCGCAGCGAAGGCAAGCGCCCCGGCGACGTGCTGGTGTTCCTGCCCGGCGAGCGTGAGATTCGCGACGCCGCCGACTTGCTGCGCAAGGCCAACCTCAAGCACGCCGAAGTGCTGCCGTTATACGCGCGGCTGTCGCCGGCCGAACAGCAGAAAATTTTCCAGTCGCGGCCCGGACGCAAGATTGTGCTGGCCACCAACGTCGCGGAAACCTCGCTGACGGTGCCAGGTATTCGCTACGTGATCGACAGCGGCACCGCGCGTATCAGTCGCTAC
>NKIE01000363.1 GCA_002256055.1 Pseudomonas sp. PGPPP3
TCAACGGGGTATCAGCACCGTAGTACGGCACCATCACGCCACCGAGAATGCTCGGATGCGCCTGACCGGTACGAATGCGGCTGAAGGCATGCAGCAGCGACTCCAGGCTCTTCTGCATGCGTACTTGTGCGTCTTTTTTGATCTCGTTGATCATTGCTTGTTCTCCTCGATCAGCGTTCCCTCGGCACCGCCGAGCACGATATTCAGCAAAGCGCCCGGCTTGTTCATATTGAACACCCGCAGCGGCATGTTGTGGTCACGGCACAGGCAAATGGCGGTCAGGTCCATTACGCCCAGCTTACGATCCAGCACTTCGTCATAGCTCAAGTGCTCGAACTTCTCGGCATGGGGATCCTTGAACGGGTCGGCGGTGTACACACCATCCACCTTGGTCGCCTTGAGCACCACGTCGGCATCGATTTCAATGGCGCGCAGGCAGGCGGCCGAGTCCGTGGTAAAGAACGGATTGCCGGTACCGGCAGCAAAGATCACTACTTCGCCCACGTTCAAGTGGCGCATGGCCTTGCGGCGATCATAGTGATCGGTGACACCGACCATGGAAATGGCCGACATCACCAATGCCGGAATATTCGAACGTTCCAGCGCATCACGCATGGCCAGGGCGTTCATCACAGTGGCGAGCATACCCATGTGGTCGCCCGTAACCCGATCCATGCCAGCCGCGCTCAGCGCAGCACCACGGAACAGGTTCCCACCGCCGATTACCAGACCAACTTGCACGCCGATGCCGACCAGTTGGCCGACTTCCAGGGCCATGCGATCCAGCACCTTCGGATCGATGCCGAACTCTTCCGAGCCTATCAAGGCCTCGCCGCTAAGTTTGAGCAAAATGCGTTTATAGCGAGGTTGACGACCACTCACCTGCTGAGCCATTGCGTATCTCTCCTGCGGCGTTTGAATACTGCGCAGGCCCTGAGGGCCTGCACACGAATAAAATCTTGGGCGCGCTGCGAAAGCGCCTACAGCATCTGGTGCCATGTGACACACAAACGCCGGGGGAGTTTCAGCCCGATTCGGCTCCCCTGTTTGTAAAAGAGGCCGCTCGCGTGAGCGGGCAGCCTCTTGGGTGCGACAGTATGAACCGTCTTATTGCTTGCTGGCAGCCAGCTGAGCAGCAACTTCTTCAGCGAAGTTGTCGACCGGCTTCTCGATGCCTTCGCCTACCTGGAAGCGAGTGAAGGAAACGATTTCAGCACCGGCTTTCTTGGCCAGAGCACCAACCTTGATTTCCGGGTCTTTAACGAAGGCTTGCTCAACCAGACTGGCTTCAGCCAGGAACTTCTGGATGCGGCCGCCAACCATCTTCTCTACGATATCAGCCGGCTTGCCTTTGATTTTGTCTTCGTTGAGGCTCATGAACACGGCTTTCTCGCGCTCGATGGCCTCAGCCGAAACTTCCGAAGGCAGCAGGAATTCAGGGTTGCTGGCAGCCACGTGCATGGCGATGTCTTTAGCCAGATCAGCGTCACCGCCTTTCAGGACAACCACAACACCGATCTTGTTGCCGTGCAGGTAAGCGTTAACCACGTCACCTTCAACGCGCGCCAGACGACGGATGTTGACGTTTTCACCAACTTTGGCCACCAGGGCTTCACGAGCAGATTCCTGAGCGGCGATCAGCGGAGCTGCGTCGGTCAGTTTGTCAGCGAAGGCTTTTTCGATACTGCTGGCAACGAAATTCTTGAAATCGTCCTGCAGAGCCAGGAAGTCAGTTTGCGAGTTGACTTCAAGGATAACGGCCGACTTGCCGTCTTCAGCGACTTTAACGCTGATCGCGCCTTCAGCGGCTACGTTGCCGGCTTTCTTGGCCGCTTTGATGGCGCCCGAAGCACGCATATCGTCGATAGCTTTTTCGATGTCGCCACCAGCCTTGGTCAAGGCTTTCTTGCAATCCATCATGCCTTCGCCGGTACGCTCACGCAGTTCTTTAACCAACGCTGCAGTAATCTCTGCCATTTCAAAATTCCTCTTGGATAGGTTTTAAACCATTCCACCCGAGTACACGGGCGTTAAATTCTTCACACACCCACTAGCAGCCAGTCATTCAACACAACGACGCTAATAAATGGTTTTCGAGGTGGCAAAAAGGGGGCTAAGCCCCCTTTCTGCGTACTGAGTAAACGCTAGGCGTTAATTACTCAGCCTTCAGCCGCTTCAGCAGCAGGAGCCTGCTCAACAAACTCATCGGTACCGCCGGCAGCATTGCTGCGACCACGGATTACGGAGTCAGCCATGGCACCCATATACAGCTGGATAGCGCGAATGGCGTCATCGTTACCTGGGATGATGTAGTCAACGCCTTCCGGGCTGCTGTTGGTATCGACGATGCCGATAACTGGGATGCCCAGTTTGTTGGCTTCGGTGATAGCAATGCGCTCGTGGTCAACGTCGATTACGAACAGAGCGTCCGGCAGACCGCCCATGTCCTTGATACCACCCAGGCTGCGATCCAGTTTTTCCAGATCACGGGTGCGCATCAGGGCTTCTTTCTTGGTCAGCTTGGCGAAAGTACCGTCTTGCGACTGAACTTCCAGATCACGCAGGCGCTTGATCGAGGCACGGATGGTTTTGTAGTTAGTCAGCATGCCGCCCAACCAGCGGTGATCGACGAACGGCGAGTTGCAGCGAGCTGCTTCTTCGCGAACGATCTTGCCAGCGGAGCGCTTGGTGCCAACGAACAGAATCTTGTTTTTGCCCGAAGCCAGTTTTTCAACGAAAGACAGAGCTTCATTGAACATCGGCAGGGTTTTTTCAAGGTTGATAATGTGGATCTTGTTGCGCGCGCCGAAAATGTACTTGCCCATTTTCGGGTTCCAGTAACGGGTCTGGTGGCCGAAGTGCACACCGGCCTTCAGCATATCGCGCATATTGACTTGGGACATGATAGTTCCTTGATAAGTCGGGTTAGGCCTCCACGCATCCCAATGACCAACCCTCCAGAACCAGTCTTGAAGGCACCCAGGTCACCGTGTCGATACGTGTGTGGGGTTAATGCTTTGACGGGCTACCCCGTAAAGCGGCGCACTTTATAGCACAGAAGCGCAGCACAAGCTAGCCGCCGAACACATCCAGCGTCATACCGAGTTACGCGTCACGCTTATGGCTGGCGCCATGAAGCTGCTAATATGCGGACCTTTTCCGCCTGCAGCAGAGACCCCGCTATGACCGTCACGATCAAGACGCCCGCTGAAATCGAGAAAATGCGCGTCGCCGGCCGCCTGGCCGCCGAAGTGCTGGAAATGATCGGCGAGTACGTCAAGCCGGGCGTAACCACGGATGAGCTGGACCGTATCTGCCATGACTATATCGTCAACGTGCAGCAGGCCATCCCCGCCCCGCTCAACTACAAAGGCTTCCCCAAGTCGATCTGCACCTCGATCAACCATGTAGTCTGCCACGGCATCCCCAATGAAAAGCCGCTGAAAGATGGCGACGTGCTGAACATCGACATCACCGTGATCAAAGACGGCTACCACGGCGACACCAGCAAGATGTTCATGGTCGGCAAGGTCAGCGAATGGGCCGAGAAGCTCGCCCGCATCACCCAGGAATGCATGTACAAGGGCATCGCCCTGGTCCGTCCGGGCGCGCGCCTGGGTGATATCG
>NKIE01000364.1 GCA_002256055.1 Pseudomonas sp. PGPPP3
CCGCATGATGCAAACAAGCCGGCACGTTGGGCTGGCTTGTTTGCGCAACAGCGCTTACCGATAATACTCAGGCGTCCAACCTGCCATCCGCCTGCCTGCGACGGTACTCACCATGGCCACCTCCGCATGACCGAATTCGCCCTGATCCTGGTCAGCTCCATCCTGGTCAACAACTTCGTCCTCGTGCAGTTTCTCGGCCTATGCCCGTTCATGGGCGTATCGAAGAAGATCGAGACGGCCATCGGCCTGTCCCTGGCGACCACCTTTGTGCTGACCCTGGCGGCCATGTGCAGCTATCTGGTCCAGCAATACGTGCTCAAGCCGCTGGATATCGAGTTTCTGCGCACCATCAGTTTCATTCTGGTGATTGCCGTAGTGGTGCAGTTCACCGAGATGGTGGTGAACAAGACCAGCCCGCTGCTGTACCGCGTATTGGGCATCTTCCTGCCGCTGATCACCACCAACTGCATCGTCCTTGGTGTGGCTCTGCTGAATGCCAACAAGGCCGAGTTCACCTTCTTCACCGCCACCGCCAACGGCTTTGCCGCCGGACTGGGCTTCTCTCTGGTGCTGGTGCTATTCGCCGCCATGCGTGAGCGCATTGCGATTGCCGATGTACCCGTGCCATTTCGTGGCGCCGCCATTGGCCTGCTCACCGCTGGACTGATGTCCCTGGCCTTTATGGGCTTTGCCGGACTGATCAAGCTATGAGCCTGATCCTGATTGCCGTGCTCGCCCTGCTGGCCATGTGCCTGGTGTTTGGCGCAATCCTCGGCTACGCGGCGGTGCGCTTTCGCGTCGAAGGCGACCCCATCGCCGAGCAGGTCAATGCCTTGCTGCCGCAGACCCAGTGCGGCCAGTGCGGCTACCCCGGTTGCAAGCCCTACGCCGAGGCGATTGCCAAAGGCGACAAGATCAACAAATGCCCACCTGGCGGCGAAGCCACTATTCAAGCTCTGGCCGACTTGCTCGACGTCGAAGCCGAACCCCTGGACGCGGTCGAAGGCGAAAAGCCGCAGATGATCGCCTTTATCCGCGAGGCTGAGTGCATTGGCTGCACTAAGTGCATCCAGGCCTGCCCGGTGGATGCCATCGTTGGCGCCGCCAAACAGATGCACACCGTCATCATCAGCGAATGCACCGGCTGCGACCTCTGCGTCGAGCCCTGCCCAGTGGACTGCATCGATATGCTGCCCGTGAACGGCAGCCTGCAAGGCTGGAAATGGCAGTTGCCGTTGCCCCCCAGCCAACTGATCGCCACCGACCGGGAGCAAGCGGCATGACTGCGCTGATCGACCACGCCCAACAGGTTTGGGACATTCCCGGCGGCATCCATCCGGCCGAACACAAAGAGCTATCCAATCAGCTGCCGATTCAGCCAGCGCCCTTGCCCGCGCGCCTGATCATGCCGCTCAGTCAGCACCTGGGCGCGCCCGCCGAGCCCTGCGTCAGCGTCGGTGAACGGGTCCTCAAAGGCCAGCTACTCGCCACCGCCAATGGTTTGGTCAGCGTGCCAGTGCATGCACCCACCTCCGGCACCATCAGTGCCATAGGCCCGCAGCCCTTCCCCCATGTTTCGGGCTTGCCGGCGCCGGCCATAGTGCTCGACAGCGATGGCTTGGAGCAGTGGATTACATTGCAGCCCTGCCCCGACTATCGCCACCTGGAAGCCACTGAACTGCTGGAAAAAATCCGCCAGGCCGGCATCAGCGGCCTCGGCGGCGCCGGTTTCCCCACGGCGGTCAAGCTCACCGCCCGCGCACAGCAGAAGATTCACACCCTGATCATCAACGGTACGGAGTGCGAGCCTTACATCACCGCCGACGACCTGCTGATGCGCGAAAAAGCCGAGGCACTGATCAGCGGCATCGACATCCTGGTCCAGCTGATCCACCCCGACGCCGTACTGATCGGCATCGAAGACAACAAGCCCGAGGCCATCGCTGCCGTACGAGCTGCTCTCAGCGAGCGCAGCTACAGCCTGAAAGTGTTCCCCACCAAGTACCCCTCCGGTGGCGAGAAGCAACTGATCCAGATTCTCACCGGCCACGAAGTGCCCAGCGGCGGCCTGCCTGCCGACATCGGCATGCTCTGCCAGAACGTCGGCACCTGCGTGGCCATCCATGACGCCGTGGTGCTTGGCCGACCACTGATCTCACGCATCACCACCCTGACCGGCACAGCCCTGGCGCGGCCAATGAACGTCGAAGCGCTGCTGGGCACGCCCGTCAGCGAGTTGCTGGAGTTTGCTGGCCTCGATCGCAAGCAGCTCAGTCGCCTGCTGATGGGTGGGCCGATGATGGGCTTCACCCTGCCCTCTCTGGACGTACCGCTGATCAAAACCAGCAACTGCCTGCTGGCTGCTAGCCGCACGGAACTGCCAGCACCCGCGCCGGCGCTACCCTGCATTCGCTGCGGCGATTGCGCCGAGGCGTGCCCGGTCAGCCTGTTGCCGCAACAGCTGCATTTTTTCGCCCTCGGCCAGCAGCATGAGCAGCTCAAGGCGCACCACCTGTTCGACTGCATCGAATGCGGCGCCTGCGCCTACGTTTGCCCGTCCAGCATCCCGCTGGTGCAGTACTACCGCGCCGCCAAAAGCGAAATTCGCGAGCTGGAACACAAACACCTGAAGGCCGAGCAATCACGTCAGCGCTTCGAACAGCGCCAGGAACGCCTGCGCCGTGAAGATGAACGCAAAGAAGCCGAGCGCCAGGCCCGCGCGGAGAAATCCGCTCGCGCCAAGGCCGCCCAAGCAGAGGTAGGCAACAACCCAGCTGCTCCGAGCAACAATGCCGACCGGCTCAAACGCCTGAAGATCGAAGCCAGCATGACCCAAGTGGCGCTGAAGAAGGCCGAGAAGCAGTTGGCCATCCATGCCAGCAGCGAGCTGCAAAGCCAGGTGGATGAACTGCGCATCGCTGCCGAGGCCGCACAACAGGCGCTCAATGCCGAACAAGGCAAAGCCGCAACAGCAGCCCCGCCTGCCAGCACGCCAGTGACCGACGACAGCGCCCTGAAAAAAGCCAAGATCGACGCCGCCATGCTCCGCGCCCAGCTGCGCAAGCTGGAGAAGCTCGAAACGCCGAGCGCTGAGCAAGCGGCCGAGCGCCAGCAGCTGGCTGCCCAGCTGGAGGCCGCAGAACAACGGCTGGCCAGCCTGCAAAGCCAAGCACCCGCAGCGGAAAAACCCGCCGAAAGCAGCGAGCTGAGCCCCTTGAAACGGGCCAAGATCGAGCTGGCGATGCGCCGTGCCGAATTGAAAAAAGCCGAGAAAGCCTTGAGCGACGACAGCGTATTGGCAGCCCTGCGTAACGCCCTGACGGAGGCCGAACACGCCCTGCATGCTGCCGAGAATGCCTCCGGCAAGCCGGCGCCGGAGCTGGTGCGTACCGATAAGCAGCCCGTGGACGAAGCCACCCGTGCCCTGAAAACCGAGCTGGCCTTTGCCCGCGCCGACCTGCGCAAACTGGAACGCGATGAAAGCAGCGACGCCGCTGTGCTGGCCGCAGCCCGGCAACGCCTGGCCCAGGCAGAGCAACAGCTAGAGGCCCATATCGGCAACTGAACACCTGGACACCGCGTAGCTCGGAGGTAATCCGGGACGCAGAACCACGAATAACGC
>NKIE01000365.1 GCA_002256055.1 Pseudomonas sp. PGPPP3
CTGGACCTTCACCCGCGTCGGCGCGAGACCCTGGAAATGATCACCAGTGATCTTTATCCGCAGGGCGGCGATCTGACCCGCGCCGAGTTCTGGACCGGTCTGCGTCCGGCCACGCCGGACGGCACGCCGATTGTCGGTGCCACTGGCTTCCGTAACTTGTTTCTGAATACCGGCCACGGCACGCTGGGCTGGACCATGGCCTGCGGCTCGGGCCGCTTGCTGGCCGATTTGATGGCGAAAAAACGTCCGCAGATCAGCGCCGAAGGCCTGGATATTTCCCGCTACAGCACTGCCAAAGAGAGCCGCAAGCATGCCCATCCAGCGCCTGCACACTGAGAAGCGTTACAGCGAAGTCGTCATCCATAACGGCACCGTCTACTTGGCGGGGCAGTTGGCAGACGATTACGCCGGCGACATCGCCGAACAAACCCGGCAGACCCTGGCCAACATCGACCGCCTACTGGCCGAGGCTGGTAGCGACAAGGCGCACATCCTGTCGTTGACCATCTACCTCAAGGACATGGCCGACTACGCCGCGATGAATGCGGTGTGGGATGCCTGGGTCGCCGAGGGCGCCGCACCGGGCCGTGCCTGTGTTGAAGCCAAACTCTACGACCCGCGTGTGCTGGTCGAGATGATGGTGGTGGCTGCGCAGCGCTGACGTTTGTCAGGGGCTCGGCGTTTTGCGCCGGGCCTTTTTTCTGCCTGCCGATATTTGTTCTTCAGGCTGCGTGCTGTTGGCGCGCGGTCATTCACTGAAACCGAGAATTCCATGCGTCCCGCCCAAGCCCTGATTGATCTCGCCGCCTTGCGTCACAACTACCAACTGGCCCGCCAGTGCTCGGGCGGTAAAGCCCTGGCGGTGGTTAAGGCCGATGCTTACGGGCACGGTGCGGTGGTGTGCGCTCAGGCGCTGCAGGCCGAGGCTGACGGTTTTGCCGTGGCCTGTATCGAAGAGGCGCTGGAGTTGCGCGCGGCCGGCATCACTCAGCCGATTCTGCTGCTGGAAGGTTTTTTCGAGGCCAGCGAGCTGGCGCTGATCGACCAGCACCAGCTCTGGTGTGTGGTGCATTCGCTGTGGCAGCTGGACGCCATCGAGCAGGCACGCTTGAGCCGGCCGCTGCGGGTCTGGCTGAAGCTGGATTCCGGCATGCACCGGGTGGGCCTGTTTCCCGAGCAATATCAGGCCGCCTACCAGCGCCTGCAGGCCAGCGGCAAGGTCGACAAGATCGTGCTGATGAGCCACTTCGCCCGTGCCGACGAGCTGGAATGCACGCGCACCGAGGAGCAGCTGGCGGTGTTCAATGCCGCTCGTGAGGGGCTACAGGCGGAGGTCAGTCTGCGCAACTCGCCAGCGATTCTCGGTTGGCCGCAGGTGCCGAGCGACTGGGTGCGCCCGGGCATCATGCTGTATGGCGCCACCCCATTTGAGCAGGCGCAAACCTTGGCCGCGCAACTCAAGCCGGTGATGACCCTGCAATCGAAAATTATCAGTGTGCGCGAACTGCCTGCCGGTGAGCCGGTGGGCTATGCCGCGCGTTTCGTTGCTGAGCGGCCGACCCGCGTCGGCGTAGTCGCCATGGGTTATGCCGACGGCTACCCGCGCCATGCGCCGACGGGCACGCCGGTGGCGGTGGATGGCCAACTGACGCGCATCATCGGCCGGGTGTCGATGGACATGCTCACCGTCGACCTCACCGATCTGCCGCAAGCCGGCCTCGGCAGCCGGGTCGAATTATGGGGCGCGCAGGTGCTGGCCAGCGACGTGGCGGCTCAGGCGCAGACCATTCCGTACCAGATTTTCTGCAATTTGCGTCGGGTGCCACGCCTCTATTCCGGGCAGTAGGAGCGAGGGCGGGAGAAACTGCGGCAACAGTGTTGTAAATACTGAACACTGTTGCCATGATACGGCCACTTTCCGCTCAAATTCCCAGAGGTACTCCAACATTGGACGTCGGTGTTCGGCTGCAGTCGATTCGCAAAAGCAAGGGTCTTTCCCAGCGTGAACTCGCCAAACGGGCAGGGGTCACCAACAGCACTATTTCGATGATCGAGAAGAACAGCGTAAGCCCTTCGATCAGTTCATTGAAAAAGGTTCTGGCCGGTATTCCCATGTCCTTGGTGGAGTTTTTCTCCATTGAATTTGAACAAGACAGCAGCCCCCAGATTGTCTACAAGGCTGATGATCTGATTGACCTCTCCAGTGGCACGGTGAGCATGAAGCTGGTCGGCACACCTCATCAGGTGCGCGCCTTGTCGTTCCTCGACGAGACTTACCCACCGGGCGCCGATACCGGCGACGAGATGCTCAATCACGAAGGCGAAGAGGCCGGCGTGCTGGTGGATGGCCGCCTGGAGCTGACCGTAGGCAGCGAAATCTTCAATCTCGAAAGTGGCGACAGCTACTATTTCGAAAGCACCAAGCCGCACCGTTTCCGTAATCCCTTCGATCAGCCGGCGCGGCTGATCAGTGCTACTACGCCGGCGAACTTCTAAGCCGGCGGGCCTCCTGGCAGCCGTCTAGTACGGCTGCCAGGAAAATAACCCTGCGACATCTTGGGTTGTTTCGGTGCCGCGGATGAACCGTTATACTCCCGCCGCCCGCGAAACCCGTGGCCGCGGGCCTGACTAGCCACGATGAGGGTGTACGAGTGAACCTGATCAAGAAACTCCTGGCGGCACCTGTTGCCGTATTGGCCCTGTGGGCGGTTAGCGCTCAGGCCGCGACCGTCGAAGAACTTTCGCCAAAATCGGCCAAGTACGCCGAAATCGCTGAACGCCTGCAGCCCGTTGGCCAGGTTTGCGTAAGCGGTCAAGAGTGCAAGGGCGTTGGCGCCGTTGCAGTTGCTGCTGGCGGCGCAGCTTTGTCGGCTGACGATGTGATTGCCAAGTACTGTGGCGCTTGCCATACCGCTGGCGTGCTCGGCGCACCGAAAATTGGTGATGCTGCTGCCTGGAAAACCCGTGCTAGCGCTAAGGGTGGTGTTGACGGCTTGCTGAAGTCGGCGATTGCCGGTCTTAACGCCATGCCGCCGAAAGGCACCTGTGCCACCTGCTCGGATGACGAGCTGAAAGGCGCGATCCACAAGATGTCTGGCCTGTAACAGGGCTCGGCAGACAAAAAACCGCCTTCGGGCGGTTTTTTTGTGGCTGCGGTTTGTGGGGGGCGGACGACTCAGTCAGCCGACTTTTGCTGGCTGTCGCTGCGCGACATTAAAAATGACTCCCGGTCATTTTTTATGGCCTGCCATCCCTGGCGGCCACCCTGCGGGCCGTCGCAAGCGACGTTAAAAATAGCTCCAGGCTATTTTTTCAGCAGGGCGCGCATATTGGCCAGGGCCGAGTTGCCGGTGGCGGCCTTGACCTCGGGCGGGGCGTCTTCCTGGCCTTCCCAGACCAAATCCTCAGGCGGCAGTTCATCGAGGAAGCGGCTGGGACTGCACTCGATGATTTCGCCGTATTGCTTGCGCTTGGCGGCGAAGGTCATGGTCAGGTTGCGCTTGGCGCGGGTGATGCCGACGTAGGCCAGGCGGCGTTCTTCCTCAACGGTGTCGGCCTCGATGCTGGAACGGTGCGGGAGGATTTCCTCCTCCATGCCAAGGATGTACACAGAGGGATATT
>NKIE01000366.1:0-368 GCA_002256055.1 Pseudomonas sp. PGPPP3
GCAATTGCCCAGCCTGCCGACTATCACTCTGGACATCCGCCGCGCCCTCAGCGATCCCGAGGTAACTCTGGCCCAGTTAAGCCGCTTGATCAGCCGTGATCCGGCCCTTAGCGCGATCCTGATGAAGTACGCCAGCAGCGCCCTGTTGCGGACCCAGCAGCCGCCGAAAAGTCTCTTGGATGTGCTGCGCGTGCTCGGCATGGCGCAGATCGACCGGCTGACCATGGCCCACAGCGTCAAGAGCCTGTTCGTCCTGCACAGCCCTGCGCACAAAAAACTGTTTGTCGAAGCCTGGGAGCGTCTTGTGCGCAAGGCCAGCGTCAGCGCCTTCCTGGCCCGCTCGGTAGGGCATGTTTCACCCGATCAGG
>NKIE01000366.1:432-3302 GCA_002256055.1 Pseudomonas sp. PGPPP3
GGCCAGCCTGCTCAGTGAGGTCGGTACGCTGGCGGTGTTGTCGGCGTTCAAGCAGGCTGCCCAGATCCCCAGTGCCGAGCAGTATTACAAGCTGTGCCGCGAATACAGCCGCTCCCTGGGCGTGATCGTGCTGAAGAAGTGGGCAGTGGACGAGGCCTATATCAAAGTCATCCGCCATGCCGGTGACTGGGGCTACCGCAGTTGCCCCGAGTTGGAGCTGCTGGATCTGGTCAACCTCAGTCTGTTTCACGCGATCAAGGCCGTCGGTCGCACCAGTGACTTGCCACCGTTGGACGCCTTGGCTGCCTTTGCCAAGTTGCCGGCCCCGCTGGACGCCATCAGCGACAGTGGGGAGCTGACCCTGCTAGTCAGTCATGCGGATGATATCGATGCGATTGCCGCGACCCTGCGCTGAAGGTCGCGGGTAGCCTTACTGACTGCGCCGCCAGGAACCGAAGATCGCTTGCAGACGCTGGCTGGGATTGAGGCTTTCGTCGGAGAGGGCGTCGAGCAAGTCGGCCAGGCGTTTCGATTTGATCACCGCATAGGCCGTCAACAGGCCGGTGCCGACCAGCGCGCCGATAAAGAACAGCGCACGGTGCAGCAGGGGCTCTTCGGCATCGGCAAAGATGTTCATACCGAGAAAACCCGTGGCCACGGTGCCGACCAAGCTCAGGGTGGTGACCACCGTTAAGCGCATCACCGTGGTCGACTGGCGGCGCTGGGCGTCGCTGTCGAGGTAGTCGACCATCTCGCGGATCTCGCCCTTGATCTCGGCATACAGGGTGTCGTTGCCCAGGCGCGTGCCGCACAGTCGATACACCGCTTGCAGGTGTGGAATCTCCGACAGCTCGTGGAACCAGTAACGGTGAGTGAAGCGCAGGAAGCCCTCGAAGCTCGCGCGGATACGTCGCTTGAAACGGCGGATGGAGTCTGGCGAGCGCACGTCCAGGCGCTGGATCGCATCGGCCAGCAGTTGCGAATAGAGCAGCAGGGTGGCGCGGTGGAAGTGGTTGACCAGAAACAGCAAACGGTACTGATGGATCTGGCGAAAGCGCAGTACGTCGGCGGTGGTGGTCGGGTCCAGTGCCAGCGGTTGCAGGAGAAAAGCCCAGTGCGAGGAAATGGTCGGCGCCCGGTGCTGCACGGCAAAGTCGAGGAATTTGTCGCGCTGATCGGCGTCCGAGCTCGCCAGTACCTTGCCCTCGGCATCCAGCCATTGCACCTGCAGGGCGTTGTGCACGCCATTGCCGTCCTCGTCCCAGCCGGTGGGGTAGGCGCGGCCGAAACGGTAAAGCAGGTCGTGGGCGACCTCTAGGCTCAGGTCCTGGGTGTGCAACTCGACCTGCAGCATGGCGGCATCGACATCGTCCAGCAGGCTTAACTCGATGCGGACCACGCGCAACAGCAAGGCGGGCATGCCCTCGCGCAGCACCACCCGCAAGCTGTGAATGTCGTGGCGGCGAAAGGCGCGCAGGGCCGCCTCGCCATCTGGGTTGGCTCCCGGCACGGCACGGCTTTCACCGTAGAGAAAGCGCTGTGCGTGGGGCAGAAAGGAGACGAACTCTTTGTAATGCCGTTCGCTGAAGCGTTGTGGGTCGCCGCTAAAGGCGCTGACCGCCGCCTGCCAGCCGCCGGCGCACAGGCGTTCGTGCAACTCGGCGCGGGGCACGCGGCCACCGTTGGCATTGCCGGCCGGCAAAAGTTGTAGGGGCCAGACCAGGATTTGGCGAAATTCGCGCACCTGGGGTGGTTCGCTGATGGGCAGGGGCGAATCGATGCGCGGTGCAGTCACAGCAAGCCTCTAGGCAGAAATGGCATGCCTAGACGGTAGATGGGCCGGCGGCGGCTGGCAATCGTGCCACCGTGCAAATGCGCTTTAGCGCGGCCGGCGCAACAGCAGATTGAGCTGGTCTACCACCTCGGCCCAGTCAGCATCCTTGTTCAATTGTTCGCGCAAGAATGTTGCCTGCGAAGCGCTCCAGAACGGCGCGTCGGCCAGTTCAATGGTTTCGGCCAGGGGCGAGTGCTGGCTGACAAACGCCTGCAAGGCCTTGGTTTCGCTCGGCAAGCCGAGTTGTTGGAACAGGGCGTTGAGGTCGTGAGTGTGGCTGTCCATGGTGTCTCCTGTGGAGTGCGCGAGGTTGACTCAGGGCTGAGCCACGAGCCTGGCTTCCAGGCCAGGCTCGCCAATATAGACCTTCATGCTTGTGCGCAGGCGCTTATCGGCGGCTGGACCTGTACTTAGACGAACTGCGCGGCAGCGTAGGCCGAGGCCCAGGCCCACTGGAAGTTGAAACCGCCGAGGTGGCCGCTGACATCCAGTACTTCGCCGATGAAATACAGCCCTGGAGCCTTCTGCGATTCCATGGTTTTTGACGACACTTCACGGGTGTCGATGCCGCCCAGGGTCACTTCGGCAGTGCGGTAACCCTCGGTGCCCGCCGGCACCAGAGTCCAGTTGCCGAGTTGCTCGGCGATCACCGCCAGTTCACCTGGGGTGTATTGCTTGAGCGGCTTGGAGACGAACCACTGCTCGCAGAGCAAGCCGGCCATCTTCTTGGTGAACAGCTCGGCCAGAAGTGTCTTCAGCTCGCTGTTGGGCCGCTCGGCCTGTTGTTCGGCCAGCCACTGCGGCAGATCGAGGTGTGGCAACAGGTCGATGTGGATTGCGTCGCCGGCGTGCCAGTAGGAGGAAATTTGCAAAATCGCCGGGCCGCTCAAGCCGCGGTGAGTGAACAGGATGTTTTCCTTGAAGCTCTGCCCATTGCAGCTGACCACGCAGTCCTCCACCGAGGTGCCAGACAGTTCGCTGCACAGGGTTTTCAATTGCGGGTCGGTAATGCTGAAGGGCACCAGGCCGGCACGGG
>NKIE01000366.1:3312-3610 GCA_002256055.1 Pseudomonas sp. PGPPP3
CTGATGGCCAAAGCCCGTGGCGCCCAGAGTCGGAATCGACAGGCCGCCGGTGGCAATCACCAGCGACTGACAAGCGAAGGCCCCGGCGCTGGTCTGCAGCTGATAGCCACCGTTTGCGGCCGCGTCGATCTGCTCGATGCGGGTGTCGAGCAGCAGGCGCACGCCAGCCTCTTGGCATTCGCTGAGGAGCATCTCCAGGATGTCACTGGCCTTGTTGTCGCAGAACAGCTGGCCGAGTTTCTTCTCGTGGTAGGGCACGCCGTGCTTGGCCACCAGGGCGATAAAGTCCCACTGGGTA
>NKIE01000367.1 GCA_002256055.1 Pseudomonas sp. PGPPP3
AACAGCACTGTGACAGCACTCACGCCAACAGAGCCGCACAGCGCTGCTGCAGAAACACCTGCAACAGCTTGACCCGCTCGGACACTTGGGCGCGATGGGGGCACAGTAGATTGAACGGCGCGCTCTCGCCTTGCCAGTCCATCAGCAGCGGCATCAAACGCCCGACATCGAGGTCGGCCTGCACGTCCAGTTGCGCCTTGTAGACGATGCCGTGCCCGGCCAACGCCCAGCGCCGCGCCACTTCGCCGTCGTCACACACATAATCACCGCTGACGCGCACCTCCTGCACCTCGCTGCCACGGCTGAAGCGCCAGAGGTCATAGGCGCGCTCATTACGCAGATACAGCACCGCCCGATGATCGGCCAGCTCAGTCGGACTCTGCGGCGTACCGTGCTGCGCCAGATAGGCCGGGCTGGCGCAGACCATGCGGCGGTGCTGCGGCGCAATCGGCAGGGCCACCAGGCTGGAGTCTGCCGGTACGCCGTAGCGCAAGGCGATGTCCACCGGCTCGCGGAACAGGTCGGCATTGCGATCATTAAGCAGCAGGCGCAATTGGATATGCGGGTGCTGCTGCTTGAACTCATCCAACCAGGGCAACAGCACGTTACGGCCGAAATCCGAGGGCGCGGCCAATTGCAGAGTGCCGCTCAGGCCTAGGGTATGGGCCTGCAGCGCCTGCTCGCCTTCGGCCAGGGCACCGAGGGCCAGGCGCACGCTGTCCAGGTAACGGCGGCCTTCATCGGTGAGGCGCAGGCTTCGCGTGGAGCGCACCAGCAGGCGCACGCCAAGGCGGGTTTCCAGGCGTTTGATGGCAATGCTCGCCGCGGCCGGGGTTAGCTCAAGGGCCCGCGCGGCCGCAGAAAAACTGCCGCTGTCGGCCGTGCGCACGAAAATATCCAGATCAAGAATCGAGCTCATTGATTAAAACTCTTAACAAGTGATTACTTTTTACCCGGCTTTTTCCAACACTACCATTGTTTGATCATGCAACCACGCCCACCACGGAGCAGTGGCCATGACCTGGCACTTCGATCACCTGGCATTCAACACCCACGACGGCGCGCCGTTGCAGCGCCTGTTCGGCGACTTGCTCGGCTTGCAGCCGGGCGCTCGTCCCCCCTTCCCGTTCCCTGGCCGCTGGCTGTATCAGGGCAACCAGGCGCTGGTGCATGTCATTGAGCGCGCCGATGTGAGCGAACCTATCCTCAGCCATATCGCCCTGCGCACCGACAGCGACGCCGCCCACGTGCTGGAACGGGTGCAAGCCAGTGGCCTGCCCCATCAGATCGCCCGAGTGCCGGAGGACGGCCTCTGGCAAATTTTTGTGCAGCTACCCGGCGGCCTGTTGCTGGAGCTGGATGCACCGGCCACGCCCCCCCTTCCCAGCACTTATCACTATCAGAACAACGCCGGCGCACCGGCCTGAACCTGCCAACAAGGATCCCGCACATGACCACTAGCACGCTGTTTCAACCCCTAACCCTGGCTGGCCGTGAACTGCCCAACCGCATTGTGATGGCGCCCATGACCCGCGCCCGCAGCAGCCAGCCCAGCGACAGTGCCAACGCGCTAATGGCCGAGTATTACGCCCAGCGTGCCAGCGCCGGCCTGATCATCACGGAAGCCACGCAGATCAGCCCTCAGGGCAAGGGCTACAGCTTTACTCCGGGCATTTACAGCGCCGAGCAAGTCAGCGGTTGGCGGCAAGTGACCGATGCCGTGCATGCCGCTGGTGGGCGCATCTACCTGCAACTCTGGCACGTAGGGCGCATGTCCCACGCCAGCTTTCATGCCGATGGTTTGCCAGTGGCGCCATCTGCTCTGGCACCGGATGCACAGGTGTGGGTGGTGGGTGACGATGGCGTCGGCCGTATGCTCGACTGCCCGACACCACGCGAACTGACCAGCACCGACATTGCCGCCATCATCGAGGACTACCGCCGCGCCGCCCGCAACGCCGACCTCGCAGGTTTTGACGGGGTGGAGATCCATGGCGCCAATGGTTATCTGATCGACCAGTTTCTGCGCAGCACCTCTAATCAGCGCACCGACGCTTATGGCGGCAGCCGCGAGCGGCGCCTGCGCTTTCTTCAGGAGGTGGTCAGCGCAGTGGCCGAAGAAATCGGCGCGGCGCGGGTGGGTGTGCGTTTGGCGCCGTTTATCACCGCACGCAACATGGCCTGCCCGGACATTATCCCGACCATCCTTGAGGCTGCCGCGTACCTTGACCGCGTAGGTATCGGTTACCTGCACCTGTCGGAAGCCGACTGGGATGACGCCCCGCAGATCCCCCAGGAGTTTCGCCTATTGCTGCGCGCGGCCTATCGCGGCGTCATCATCGTGGCTGGGCGCTATACCCGTGAGCGCGGCGAGGATTTGCTACAACAAGGGCTGGTGGACTTGATCGCCTTTGGCCGTCCGTTTATTGCCAACCCCGACCTGCCAGCGCGCCTGGCCAAACAGTTGCCGTTGGCAGACTTTGACAGCACTCGCTTGTTTGGTGGCGAGGCCCAAGGTTATAGCGATTACCCGGCATACCCGCGTGACAGCGAGTCGCGCCCATGAGCAACGCCGTACATTTACTCGCCACCCTGCACGCCCATCCAGGCCATGGCCCGACACTTGAAGCCGCCTTGCGCCAACTGGTGCCGGCCAGCCGAGGCGAAGCTGGCTGCCTGCAGTATGAGTTGCACCAGGACCGCGACACGCCTGAGCGTTTCTACATGCTGGAAATCTGGCGCAGTGCCGCCGCCCTGGAGCACCATCGGCAGACTGAACACTTTCTGCGCTTTGGTCGCGAACACGGCCACCTGCTGGCCAATTTCGAACTCACCTACCACACCCCACTTGCCTGACTATCACGGAGTTTTTGCATGAAAGCCGTCGCCTATTACCAGTCTCTGCCCAGCAGCGACGCGGAGTCGTTACTGGACATCGAACTGCCTGCACCCACGCCGGGCCCGCGCGACCTGCTGGTGGCCGTACAGGCCATCTCGGTCCACCCGGTGGACACAAAAATTCGTAGTAACGTCGCCCCCACCCACGGCCATTACGCCGGCGCCCTGCAACGTGCCGGCGGCAACAGCGAACTGCATGTGGTGGACGAGCGCATCGTCGGCCATAAACCCAAGAACCTGGGCTTTGCCGAAGCCGCCGCCCTGCCCCTGACCGCTATCACCGCCTGGGAGCTGTTGTTCGAACGCCTGAAGATCGCCCAAGGCAGCGCCAGCAACGGGCAAAGCCTGCTGATCATCGGCGCCGCCGGTGGCGTTGGCTCGATACTCACCCAGCTGGCGCGTCAGCTCACCGGCCTGACGGTGATCGGCACCGCCTCGCGCCCGGAAACCGCCGCCTGGGTTAAGCAATTGGGCGCACACCATGTGATCGACCACAGTCAGCCGTTACTGGCGCAGTTGCAGCAATTAGGTATCCAGCAGGTCGACCATGTGGCCAGCCTGACCCACACCGACCTGCACTACGACCAGTTGATCGAAGCCCTGGCACCCCAGGGACAACTGGCCCTGATCGACGACCCGGCCCAGCTCGATGTGGTCAAACTCAAGCGCAAGAGCCTGTCGTTGCACTGGGAGTTCATGTACACCCGCTC
>NKIE01000368.1 GCA_002256055.1 Pseudomonas sp. PGPPP3
CGTAAAATCACCGGCAACATCAAGAACGCCAACTGCCTGGTGATCTTCATCAACCAGATCCGCATGAAGATCGGCGTGATGTTCGGCAGCCCGGAAACCACCACCGGCGGTAACGCCCTGAAGTTCTACGCCTCCGTGCGTCTGGATATCCGCCGTACTGGCGCGGTGAAGGAAGGCGACGAAGTGGGCGGCAGCGAAACCCGCGTCAAAGTGGTGAAAAACAAAGTGGCGCCGCCATTCCGTCAGGCCGAATTTCAGATTCTCTACGGCAAGGGCATCTACCGTAACGGCGAGATCATCGACCTCGGCGTGCAACTGGGCCTGCTGGAGAAATCCGGTGCCTGGTACAGCTACCAGGGCAGCAAGATCGGTCAGGGCAAGGCCAACTCGGCCAAGTACCTAGAAGACAACCCGGAAGTGGCGCGCACCGTCGAGCAGCTGATTCGCGACAAGCTGCTGGTGGCGTCGACGCCGGCCAAAGCGGCCAGCACGGTCGATGACCTGGCTGACGCCGACGTCTGATCTGCACCATGACGATGTTGCTGGATAACCCCGCCGCTGTGCGGCGGGTGGCCATGGATCTGCTGGCTCGGCGTGAACATGGACGGGTGGAGCTGACACGCAAGTTGCGTCAGCGTGGGGCGACGGACGAGTTGATCGACGCCGCCCTGGATCGTCTGGCCGAGCAGGGCCTGCTGTCCGAAGCGCGCTACCTGCACAGCTTTGTCGCCAGCCGCGCCCGCGGCGGCCACGGCCCTTTGAGAATTCGTGAAGAGCTGACCCAGCGCGGTTTACCCCGCGACGCGATCGAGCAAGCACTGAACGAAGCTGAAATCGACTGGAACGAACAGTTGCGCGCCGTCTGGCAACGCAAGTTCGGCCAGTTGCCAGTAGATGCCCGCGAGCGGGCCCAGCAGGGGCGCTTTCTCGCCTACCGCGGCTACCCGCTGGACCTGATAGGTCGACTCTTGCGTGGTCTCGACGATTAACCCAACTGCCGACGATGCTTGGTACGGCTAACGCGGTTTTTGGTTGTTAAACGCTTCGCGGTCAAGACCGCTCCCACGAATCTTGCTGATACCTTGATCCCCGGTGTGTTCAGGCATTCTGCGCCCAGTTCTGCGGCAGGTTGATAAAGTCCAGCAGCTCACGCAAGCGGCCGTGGTCGCGAGCGTTGAAGACGAAAGCCAGGCGGATCAGGTGGCAGAACTCCGGCTCATCGCTTTCCGAGGCGCACATCGGCTGCTGCTGGAAATCACCGTGGATGCACAGGTCGCGAAACTCTTTGTCGAGGGTTAGCAAGGCCGCTTCGTTGAGCGGGTGGTTCATGCGAATCACGTACTTTTCTTTGAGCCAGCGGCTGGAGTGGTAGTTACGGTAGAAGCGCGAAATCTCCTGTACGGCTTCTTCGGCACTGTGCACCAAGCGCATCAAATGCAGGTCGCTGGGCATGATGTAGTGATGCTCTTGCAGCTGCTCGCGCATGAACCGCAGAGCACCTTCCCAGTAGTGGCCGTCGGGCTGATCGAGCAAGACGATGGGCACCAGTGGGCTCTTGCCGGTCTGGATCAGGGTCAGCACCTCCAGCGCTTCATCCAAGGTGCCAAAGCCGCCAGGGCAGAGCACCAAGGCATCGGCTTCTTTGACGAAGAACAGTTTGCGCAGGAAGAAGAAGTGGAAGGTCAGCAGGTTGTTGCTGCCTTGTACGGTGGCATTGGCTCCTTGCTCGAAGGGCAGGGTGATGTTGAAACCCAGGCTGTTGTCGCGCCCGGCGCCCTCATGGGCGGCGGCCATGATGCCGCCACCAGCGCCAGTGATCACCATCAGGTCGTAGCGCGCCAGGGCGGCACCCAGTTCGAGGGCCATGGCATACAGCGGATGGTCAGGTTGAGTGCGGGCCGAACCGAATACGGTCACTTTGCGTCGGCGTTTGAATTGCTCCAGGCGGCTGAAGGCGTCCTCCATTTCTCGCAGTGTCTGCAGCATGATCTTGGCGTCCCAGCGGTTGCGGTCGGCCTGGGCCATGCGCGCCACGGTCATGAGCATTTCTCGGTACAGCGGCAGATTGGGGCTGGAGGGCGGAACGGCGAGCTGGGTCAGTTCATCGATTTTGTCTTTCAGGTCGATGCCGCTGGCCTGAAAGTGGCGGGCTAGATAATCATCGGGTTCAAATGGCATGTAACTGCTCCTTGTGCGCTGGCGCTGCGGCGGTACGGGTCATCCGTACGGGCCGCAGCGTCAACCAATGGCACGCTGTCAGAGTGCAATCTGTTCGCCGGGTTCCGCAATGCTGGCAGGCCAGTGCAGTTGTTGCTGCAGTACCTGCTGCAACGCCTGCATTTTTTCCAGCTCGCCATGCACCAGATACAGCTCTGGGTGATGGTCGAAGTGTTTAACCCAGTCTAGCAACTGGCTTTGCCCTGCGTGGGCGGAGAAGCCGCCGAGGGTGTGGACCTGGGCACCGACGGCGATGCGTTGGTGCAGGACTTTGACGCTGCTGGCACCGTCGACGATTTGTCGGCCGAGGGTGCCCTTGGCTTGAAAACCGGGGAACACTAGGTGGCATTCCCGGCGCCAGAGGTTGTGCTTGAAGTGGTGGACGATACGTCCGCCGTTACACATGCCGCTGCCGGCAATGATGATGGCGCCGCTCTTGATCCGGTTGATGGCCATGGACTCTTCTGGCGACGGCGTGCAGCGCAATACCGGTAGCCAGTCTTCCAGCCGCTTGACGCCCTTGGCCTGCAGGCGCTCACGGTCGGCGGTATCAAATTGTTCGTGATAGCGGGAGTAGATGGCGTTGGCGCGGATGGCCATGGGACTGTCGAGAAACACCGCTTGCTGGGGCAGGCGCCCTTCCTGGTAGAACTTGCCCAAGTAGTAGATCAGGTCCTGGGTGCGGCCGACGGCAAAGGACGGAATCAGCACATTGCCTCCATCGCGGTGGGCGGCCTGGAGAATTGCAGCCAGTTCTTCCAGGGTTTCTTCGTCGTTACGGTGGTTGCGGTCGCCGTAGGTCGACTCCATTAGCACCAGGTCGGCGTCGGTAAGGATGCTTGGGTCGCGCATCAGCGGCGAGCAGGCGTTGCCGAGGTCGCCGGAAAACACCAGATGGCGGTCCAGGTGATGGTCGATGATATGCAAATCAACGATGGCCGAGCCGAGGATGTGCCCGGCGTCGTGGTAAATGATGCGCACGCCTGGCGCCACTTCCTGGGTTTGGCCGTAGGCCAGCGGGCGACGTTGTTTAAGGGTTTGTTCGGTGTCGGCCACGGTGTACAGGGGCTCAACGAAGTCTTTGCCGAGGCGGGCGCGCCACTTGTTCTCCCATTCGGCATCTTTCTCCTGCAGGTTGGCGGCGTCCAGCAGCATCAACTCCATCAGGTCGCAGGTAGCTTCGGTGGCGAAGATGGGGCCGCGATAGCCGCTGGCCACCAGGCGAGGCAGCAGGCCCGTGTGGTCGATATGAGCGTGGGAAATGACCACGGCATCCAGGCTGGCGGGGTCAAAGGCGAAGGGCGCACGATTTTGCGCTTCGTCTTCCCGGCGGCCCTGACGCATCCCGCATTCCAGCAAAACCCTGGCGCCGTCGCGGGTTTCGA
>NKIE01000369.1 GCA_002256055.1 Pseudomonas sp. PGPPP3
CTCGGCGCACGCTTGGAAATGGCCATTGACCTTGAGCATGGCGCCGTACTCTACCCATCGACTCATGCTCGCTGGGTTCATCAATTCGGCAACGACGGTATCGACACCACAGCAGCCTTTATTGGCGGCGGTGGCAGCTTTGTCAGCACCGGACAGAAACTGGCTGAAGACAGCTACATTGCTGGTGTAGGCCTCACCCTGCAGCAAGCCAGCGGCAGCTCCGTCAGCCTACAACTGGACACTGAACAAGCAACTGCTCGCAGCGGCTTTAGTGGTCAAGTTGCCGCACAGTGGTTGTTCTAAGAGTCTATTACGCTTTTTGAGCGCGAGTACAAGGACGACTCAGGGCGCGCCGCTCAATGGGCGCGGGTCTGACCCGCAACCAGTTCCACACAAAGGCCACGATCCATATCGTGGCCTTTGTCTTAGCTATGTACCCATTCCGCCAAGACCGCCCCCATCCCAGCACTCTGCTGCTGTGGAGGCAGCGCTTCGCAGCGCAAGCCAGTAGCACGCTGTCCACGACCTGGTGGCTCATCGGCTAGCACGGGCGCCTGACGATATTGACTTGCTCAAGCTGTATCCCAGCCTGCTGCTCAGCAGAAATAATCGGGGACAGACCACGATATTGATGCAGTTGACCGGCAGCTTCTGTTTCCGCCTGTTGTCTCTTTTGCGTGAATGTCGGCCCAATGGTAAGTCAGGGCCCGTAAGTTGAATTCGTGGATTATCTATTCAGAAGCGATAGCCATACGCCAGCGTAATGAGCGTATCACTGGCATTCCCCACCGACGACACCTGAGACCTCCTAGGCCGCGCCCTGAAGGCTCTGGAGCGCATCAATAGTCCAGGGTAAGCGTACTCGAAGTGCGCAATCTTGCTGATGGACCTGAGCCAGGGGTGAAGTCACTCCAGACCTTTTCGCCCCACCACCGCGCCCTGGCAGTGACCGGCTAATGAAGGTCATCGACACCATCAACCAGCGCGAAGGTCGGGGCACGGTGCGCTTGGGATTGATACCTGCTGCGCCCGATTGGGCCATGCGCCGGGACATGAAAAGCCAGTGCTTCACGACACGCGGGGATGAGCTGCTGACCATCAAGGGCTGAAGGAAGCATAGGTAGCTGACTGCGAAAGGAGCAGAACGATGGTTCAGGCTCATATTGGAAGTACAAGCCATCAGAAAGACTCCAATGTAACCAGCTCCACTATTGGAGCCAGAACCTCGGGACGGAAATCCTTACCGTAGCGCCCAAAGGTTATCCCTGCTGACTGGTGCCCCAGAATTCCGCCAACCAAGGACTCCACCACACCCTTTTGCTTCAGGTGGTCAGCAAGTGTATGGCGGAAGCTGTGGAAGTCCTTTCTCACGCCATCATCCCGGAAGCCCAGTTGCTCTCGGACGCGGGTAAACCACTTGGATGGTGCGGCGCTGTAACCGTGCTTCTTGTGGCACGTCAGTTCGGAGAAGACTCGCTGCTGCCCTAGGGCGCGCTGCGCCTCGACAAACTCAAGGAAACCCAACTCACGGAGCTTGGAGTGAATCGGCACCAACCGCTCAGATGACTCTGTTTTCAGCTTCTGGTCCGATCTCGTTTCCTGGAAATGGATGCACGGGACTCCGTTCATAGTGACGATGTCGTCCAGGTAGAGCTGACACAGCTCATTCAGCCTAGCCCCCGTATAAAGTCCAAGTAGCGGCAGCCAGTACTGGTGTGGCTTGGAGGTCTTGGCAGGGGCGTAGACAGCCTTGTTGAACAGCAACTTCAGGTCATCGTCGGTGAACACACTGCGCTCCTCGCTGGCCTTTCTCCGCTGCCGAACCCGCAAGCCGTCGAAGGGATTCCGCGGGCAGTAGCCCTCCCGAACTGCGTAGTTAAAAAAGGTGGTCAGGTTCTTCACGTAGTTGTTGAACGTGGTCAGGCTGATGGTCGTCTTGGCCTCAGCGATGACTTTCTCCAGCGGCTGCACGGGCAACTGATGCATACGTGGCGGCAGCTTCAGAGCTGTCTCTTTGAACTGGTGGGCGTGCTTGCGGGTTATCTGGTCGACAGGCAGGTCGCCAATAATGCGAGCGCACAACGTCGCCACGGCGCGCTTGTCGTCCAGGGTCTTGATAGGTAACCCTTCACGCAGCTGGTTTTTCAGATGCTCTTCAGCCATCTGTAACAGCGTCAGAGACGCGCTTTGGGCTTCCTGCTGCACTGCCATCGGCTTAACCGCATCAGGCGCCTGAGGGAGCTCTATGGGCCTCTCCGGCAATGCCGGCAGCACGCTGGAGGACAACGATTCAAGTTGCTGCTGCCTCAGCCAGAGCGCCCAACTGGCGACCCTTTTGCCGCCGGACTCCCACGCCCCACGCAGGCGCTCGACAGCAGGCTTAATGCCCTGGAATGCTTCGGTGAAAAGTCGCTGCACTTGCACTAAAAGCTCGCGCCCACGGATTAACGCTTCGCGCTTACAACGAGTCTGGAGAGAGCGCCGGATTTCCCTCTGGGGGAACAACGGGCGAATGACGTCAGGCACCACGATTCGGAAGTAATAAACCGAGTGGCGAGATAACAGGAGGTAGGTTGGGACGGTCGACACGGTTGTATCACTCCTTGTACCACTGCGTGGCTTGGAGTGAAAAACCTTTATAAATCAACCAGATAGAAGACTGGAGGCGACCCCGCCAGCCACACCCCGGCACACAATGTCACCGCTACGGCTGCTCCCTTCCAGGCCTGACCGGGTTAACGGCTGATCGTTGCGGGGGGACCGACAGGGCCACCATAACGACGCTCGCCTTGCAGCGAGCCGCGTTATTGTACCGGCTTGTCGACAACTTACAACCGCCCCGCAGCGATTAAAGCGCAGAATTAAAACATAGCGCCGACAAGCACTTGCCGCGTCTAGACGCGAAAGCGACCGACCAGTTGAGCCAGTGAACTGGACAGTTCGGACAAGTGTTGGGTGGCCTTGGTGCTTTGTTCCGAGTTCTGCGCCGCATCATTGGACAGGTCGCGAATATCGCTAATGTTGCGGGCGATTTCTTCGGTAACACTGCCCTGCTCTTCGCAAGCGGTGGCGATTTGCGCAGCCATATCGTTAATCCGCTGCACCGAATCGCCGGTATCACTGAGCGCCTGATCGACCCCGGCTGCCCGCTCGACACTGTCGCGAGCTTGGCTGCCGCCAGCGTGCATGGCCTTGACCGCGTTCTGCACGCCGGACTGCAGGCGTTGAATCATTTCCTGAATATCCTTGGTGGAGTCCTGAGTGCGCGCCGCCAGCGCCCTGACCTCATCCGCCACCACGGCAAAACCGCGCCCCTGCTCACCGGCACGGGCCGCCTCGATGGCTGCGTTCAAAGCAAGCAAGTTGGTCTGTTCGGCGATGCCTTTGATCACCGCGAGCACGGCACCGATATTGGCGGTTTCTTGCTCCAGGGTCTGGATCGTATCGGAGGCGTTCTCCACCTCCTGAGCCAATTGGCGGATGGCATTGATGGTGGCGCTGACCACCTGGGCGCCCTGGCGTGATTGCTGTTCGGCATCTCGGGCTGCGTCAGCTGCGTTTTGCGCGCTACGTGCCACCTCGTGAACGGCGGCACTCATCTC
>NKIE01000370.1 GCA_002256055.1 Pseudomonas sp. PGPPP3
GGCGAGCTGGAAATCAGCGGCCCGAAGGCTGCCACCTTGACCGGGGCAATGCCGCAAAACTCCAGGGTAGTCCTCTTCAACTGCACAATCCCGGGCATGCGATAGACCCAGCGGAAGTACCAGGGCGGCGTATCCATGCTCACCAGCAACTGCGCCGAGCGGCCACGTAGCAGTTGATCAGGGAAGGCCTTGCCAGGACGGTACTTGAAGGCAAAGCCGGGCAACAGGATACGGTCCAGAAAGCCCTTGAGCAGCGCCGGCACACTACCCCACCAGATCGGGTAGGCGATCACCACGTGCTCGGCCCACGCCACTGTAGCCTGCGCCGCCAGCAAGTCCGGTTCCAAGGCCTGAATCTGCCGATAGCCTTCATGCAGGCTCGGATCAAAATCCAGCTGCGCCAGGTGCACCATGCGCACCTCATGGCCACCCGCACGAGCCGCCGCGGCATAGCTGTCCGCCAGGGCCCCGCACCAACTGTCTGCCGCCGGATGCCCGACGATCACTGCTACTCGCTTGCCCATGTTGCCTGCTCCTGTGCTGTCGAGCAGCCAGCCTGAGGCTTGCCCCTAGGGGCAGAGTCAAGCCTCGTTCAACGCACGAGCGGGCGACGCCAGATCGCACTGCGCCAGCACGGCAGGGGTCGTGTCCAGGCAGCCGAGAATCTCCTCACTGACCGCTTGCAAACGCAGATCAAGAGCCTGCAAACGCGTCACCTCGCCGGCAATGCTGGCGCGTTTGCGGGCCATCGCCTGGGCCAGCGCCAACCAGTCCGGTTCGCCCGTGCGCCCGCCGAGCAATGCCACCAGCTCGACCAGGCGAAAGCCTAGCGCCTGCGCCTGGCGGATCAGTTGAACCTGCTGCAATTCAGCCTCGCGGTAATGCCGATAGGCGCCGGCACGCTCGACCCGGCCAAGCAGCCCCAAGCTCTCGTAATGACGAATCGCCTTGGCTGAGGCACCGGTCAAACGCGCGATCTCACCGATATACATGGCGGCTTACATGCGGTGCAGCTGGATATACAACGCCTCGACCTTGTCCCGCGCCCATGGCGTCTTGCGCAGAAAGGACAGGCTCGACTTGATGCTCGGGTCGTTCTTGAAGCAGCGCACATCCACCCGCTGCGCCAGCCCGTCCCAGCCATAGTGGGCCACCAGCTGGGTCAACAGGGCTTCGAGGGTGATCCCATGCAGGGGGTTCTTGGCGTTCATCGACAGATACCTTGGCAAAAATGACAGAAGCGCAACAAGCCGCCAGCTTACCTGCTGCGGGAAAAGAGCGCATTCCGCCCGGCGCCGGTTCATCGTAAGCTTGCTCATCTGCCGTTTTCGGCCCGCCGTTGCGCGCCCCCGCGCCGCTCCCTGAGGACCCCGCCATGACCAATCGCCAAGCTGAAATCGCCGCCGCCCTGGACGTAGTGCCACCCTTTTGCGATGAGGCCGCGCTGCAGGCCGAAGTCGCCAAGCGCAAGGCCTTTATCAAGCAATGCCTGCGTAACGCCGGCCTGAAAGTGCTGGTACTGGGCATCAGCGGCGGCGTCGACTCGCTGACCGCCGGGCGCCTGGCGCAACTCAGCGTTGAAGAACTGCGCGAAGAAACCGGCGATGACAGCTATCGCTTTATCGCCGTGCGCCTGCCCCACAACGTCCAACATGACGAACAGGATGCCCAGGATTCGCTGCGTTTTATCCGTGCCGACGTCGACGACTGCGTGAATATCGCAGCCAGCGTGCAAGGCCTGAGCGCTGCGGTCAACGACCTGCAACCCCTGAGCGACGCACGCCGCGATTTCGTGGTCGGCAATATCAAGGCACGCATCCGCATGGTCGCCCAGTTCACCATCGCCAACGCCCACAATGGCCTGGTGATCGGCACTGACCACGCCGCCGAAGCGGTCATGGGTTTCTTCACCAAATTCGGTGACGGCGCCTGCGACCTGGCGCCCCTGAGCGGCCTGGTCAAAGGCCAGGTACGCGCCATCGCCAAATACCTGGGTGCACCGGAACACCTCGTGTTCAAAGTGCCAACGGCGGACCTGGAAGAACTGCGCCCCGGCAAACCGGACGAGGAATCCCACGGCGTCAGCTATGCCGAAATCGATGCCTTCCTGCACGGCCAACCGGTCAGCGACGAGGCCTACGCCATCATCGTGCGCACCTACGACAACAGCCGCCACAAGCGCGAACTGCCGCTAGCACCGTAAAAACGTCGCCACAGAAAAAGGCCATACCCCTCACAGGGCATGGCCTTTTTTGTCTCACGCGTAACCGCAGCTTAAGCCGCTGTCGGCTTAGCCTTGGGCTTGTTGATATTCCAGTTCAGCGGCAGAGAAACGCTTGTGCATGGCGGCCGAGGGAGCGGCGCCGATGCGGCTGAACAGCAGGATGCCGAGGGTGGCAAGGATAAAGCCCGGGATGATTTCGTACAGGCCGGTCCAGGCGAAGAAGTTCTTCCACAGGATCACCGTCACCGCACCCAGCAACATGCCAGCCAGGGCACCGTTGCGGGTCATGCCCTTCCACAGCACCGAGAGAATCACCACCGGACCGAAAGCGGCACCGAAACCGGCCCAGGCGTAGGAGACCAGACCCAGTACACGGTTATCCGGGTTGGCGGCCAGACCGATAGCCACCAAGGCCACCAGCAACACCATGGCGCGACCGACCCACACCAGCTCGGTTTGGCTCGCACCCTTGCGCAGGAAGGCTTTGTAGAAGTCTTCGGTCAGGGCACTGGAGCACACCAGCAACTGGCAGCTCAGGGTACTCATCACCGCAGCCAGAATGGCCGACAACAGCACGCCAGCGATCCACGGGTTGAACAGCAGCTTGGCCAGTTCGATAAACACCCGCTCCGGGTTCTCGGCCACGGCGCCACCCAGTTCCGGGTGCACAGTAAAGTAGGCGATACCGAAGAAACCCACGGCGACCGCGCCACCCAGGCAGAGGATCATCCAGGTCATGGAGATGCGTCGAGCCGCAGGGATCGACTTGACCGAATCCGCCGCCATAAAGCGCGCCAGAATGTGCGGCTGGCCGAAGTAGCCCAGGCCCCAGGCCATCAGCGAGATCACGCCAACAAAGGTCGCGCCCTTGAGCATGTCGAAGCTGGTGGCGTCCTTCAGTTCGATGGCAGCGAAGGTGCTGTCCATGCCACCGGTGGCCACCAGCACCATTACCGGCGCGAGGATCAGGGCAAAGATCATCAACGTGGCCTGCACGGTGTCGGTCCAGCTCACGGCCAGGAAGCCACCGATAAAGGTGTAGGCAATGGTCGCAGCGGCACCGGCCCACAGGGCGGTTTCGTAGCTCATGCCGAAGGTGCTTTCAAACAGACGCGCACCGGCCACCACGCCCGAGGCGCAGTAGATGGTGAAGAACACCAGAATCACCAGGGCCGAGAAAATCCGCAGCACGCGGCTGTGGTCCTCGAAACGATTACTGAAATAGTCCGGCAGGGTCAGGGCGTTGCCGTTGTGCTCGGTCTGCACGCGCAGACGGCCAGCGACGCACAGACAGTTGAGGTAGGCACCGACGCTCAAGCCGATAGCAATCCAGACTTCCAACAGGC
>NKIE01000371.1 GCA_002256055.1 Pseudomonas sp. PGPPP3
TCGCCGGCGAACTCATAAACAAACACCGGCGCCAAAGACAGGCTGTTGTTGCTCGCCGTCTTGTCGCCCTGCCAGTAGGTGTAAGCCGTATCCCAATAACCGGTTAAACGGCCCGTGGAACTCTCCGTGAAGTTGCGTTGAAAATCGCACTGCAGACCCAAACGGTAGGCCAAGGTGGACTCGCCGGTAGAACCGACAGCAAAAGCCACTTCAGCAGCTTGAGCGGCTGTCATCGAGGCCAACCCCAGCACTGCTGCGGCACAAAGAGAAGAAAGTGAGCGCATGAACATATTCCTTATATTCAATGAATAAAGTGCTGCGGACAGGCACTGTAACCACTATAGAAAAACTTAGCCTAATGAAAGCATACCTAGCCAGCTCAACCGGGCAACGACTGCACGTCGGCGGCCGCGCCCCATAGCACCGGCAACACTTGTTGCAAGGCCTGCGGCTGAGCGCTGGACCAGAACTGCGCGGGCTGCGCGGGGCCGCTCGCGAGTAACTCGCGCTCGGCCAACACCCGACGCAACTGGCGCGCGACCGCCGCGCCGGTGTCAATCAGGCTGACGTTGGCCGGCAGCAGCTCGCGCAGTAACGGCTTGATAAAAGGGTAATGGGTGCAGCCGAGAATCAGCGTGTCGCAGCCTTCAGCCAGCAACGGCTGGACCCAACCCCAGAGCAACTCACGGGTCGCGACGGCCGTCAGCGCACCCGCCTCAATCTGCTCAACCAGGCCCGGACACGGCTGAGTAATCACCCGTACGTCACTGGCGAAACGGTCCAGCAGCGCGGCAAATTTGGCGCTTTTCAGCGTACCGGTGGTGGCCAGCACACCGACCACGCCGGTCTGGGTCGCGGCAGCGGCCGGTTTAACCGCAGGTTCCATGCCGATGATCGGCAGCTGCGGATAGGTACTGCGCAACTCGCTGATCGCCGCCGCGGTGGCGGTATTGCAGGCCAGCACCAACGCCTTGGCGCCTTGCCCCAGCAGGAACTCGGCGATGGCCAGGCTGCGCGCGCAGATAAACTCAGCGCTCTTGTCGCCATAGGGCACGTGGCCGCTGTCGGCGACATACAACAGGGATTCTTGGGGTAACAGGGTGCGAATCTCGCCGAGCACCGACAGGCCACCGACACCGGAGTCGAACACACCGATCGGCGCGTTACTCACCGCGGGCCACTCCACACACACTGCACGCCGGGTCGCGTTTGACCCGCAGCTCACGGAAGTGACAACCGAGGCCGTCGATCAACAACAGCCGGCCCACCAACGACTGACCAAAGCCAGCCAGCAACTTGAGCGCCTCCAGCGCTTGCAAACTGCCCACCAGGCCCACCAAAGGCCCCAGCACGCCGGCTTCGCTGCAGGTCAGTTCGGCGTCGCTGCCATGACCGTACAAACAGTGATAACAAGGGCTGTCGGCCTGACGTGGATCGAACACCGCCAGTTGGCCTTCGAGACGAATCGCCGCGCCGCTGACCAGAGGTTTACACGCGGCCACGCAGGCAGCGTTGACCGCCTCGCGAGTGCCGAAGTTGTCCGAGCAATCCAACACCAGATCGACGCCCGTCACGGCCGCGCTCAGCGAGTCGGCATCTAATCCGGCCGGGTACAGTTGCAACTGGATGGCCGGATTGATGGCGCGCAAGCGCGCGGCAGCCGACTCGACCTTGGGTTGGCCGAGGCTGCCTGTGTCGTGGGCAATCTGCCGTTGCAGGTTGCTCAAGTCCACGCTGTCAAAGTCTGCCAGGTGCAGCTCACCCACGCCTGCGGCGGCCAGGTACAGCGCCACTGGCGACCCCAGACCACCGAGACCGACAATCAGCACCCGGCTGTTTTTCCGCTTCAACTGGCCATCGATATCCACTTGCGCCAACAGAATCTGCCGGCTGTAGCGCAACAGTTCTTCATCGCTGAGATGCTGATTCATAGCGGCCACTGCCCGAGGGAAATACGTTGATGGCCGCCCAGGTCGCGACGGCTTTCCACAGTCGCAAAGCCACGCTGCACGAGCAGTTCGCGCACGGCCTCGGCCTGGTCGAAACCGTGTTCCAGCAAAAGCCAGCCACCGGCCAGCAAATGTTCTGGCGCCCGCTCGATGATCAAGCGGATGTCGTCCAGGCCATCAATGCCCGCCACCAGCGCGCTGCTAGGCTCGAAGCGCACATCGCCCTGACTCAGGTGCGGGTCGGCGGCGGCGATATAGGGTGGGTTACTGACGATCAATTGAAAGCGCTGCCCGGCCAGTGCTGAGAACCAGCAACTCGCTACAAAGCGGGCATTGGCCAACTGCAGTCGTATGCCATTGCCTTGTGCCAGCGCCACAGCCTCGGGCACGCGATCGACGCCGGTCACTTGCCAGGCCGGACGCTCGCAGGCCAACGCCAGGGCGATGGCGCCTGTGCCAGTGCCGAGGTCGAGCACCTGCAGCGGCGTGGCAGGCAGCAGGGCCAAGGCGGTTTCCACCAGCAATTCGGTGTCGGGACGCGGGATCAGGGTATGGCTGGCGACATCCAGGTCCAGGCTCCAAAAGCCTTGGCGGCCGAGAATATAGGCCACCGGCTCACCAGCCCGGCGCCGCGCCAGCGCCGCCTGATAACGCTCACGCTGCGACGCCTCGAGCTCACGCTCTGGCCAGGTATGCAGGTAGCCACGGGACTTACCCAGCGTATGGGCGAGCAACAGCTCAGCGTCCAGGCGCGGGGTGGGCGAGTCGGGCAACTCGAGGTTGCTGAGCAGAGATTCGATGGTGACCATGGCATTCATTCCGTAACCCGGATGCAATCCGGGACATGCTTCAACGGTCGAACCCGGATGGCATCCGGGCTACGAAAAGCGCAAATCAATCGCCCAAGGCCGCCAACTGGTCAGCCTGATACTCGGCCAGCAGCGGTTCGATGATCGCCTCAACGCCACCCACAATCACTTCATTGAGTGAATACAGGGTCAGGTTGATTCGGTGATCGGTCACCCGGCCCTGGGGGAAATTGTAGGTACGGATGCGTTCGGAGCGGTCGCCGGAGCCGACTAACAGTTTGCGCGTGTCGGAGATTTCCTTGTGCGCCGCCGCCTCTTGCTGATCCTTCAACTTGGCCGCCAACCAGGCCATGGCCCGTGCGCGGTTCTTATGCTGGGAGCGCTCTTCCTGACATTCGACCACGGTACCGGTGGGAATGTGAGTGATGCGGATCGCCGAATCGGTGGTGTTAACGTGCTGACCACCGGCGCCCGAAGAGCGGTAGGTGTCGACACGCAGGTCAGCCGGGTTGATGTCGATTTCGGCCTGTTCATCCGGCTCGGGCAACACTGCCACGGTGCACGCCGAGGTGTGGATCCGCCCCTGAGATTCGGTTTCCGGCACGCGCTGCACGCGGTGCGCGCCGGACTCGAACTTAAGTTTGCCATAGACGTTGTCGCCTTCGACACGGGCGATGACTTCCTTGTAGCCGCCATGCTCGCCTTCGTTGGCCGACAGCACCTCAACCCGCCAGCCACGCCGCTCGGCATAGCGCGAGTACATGCGGAACAGGTCGCCGGAGAAAATCGCCGCTT